>JAFMKB010000044.1 GCA_017853205.1 Gammaproteobacteria bacterium | reverse complement strand
TTTAACAAATAGCTCTCACCCAATTGGCGAGTAAGGTGATAAAAAATCAATCCTCTAGGCAATAGCGCATTCGCTGAGTTCCCACAGCTCTTTTGCCAGAGCAGAATCGACCGCCCATTGCGCCACACCGAAGTATCGTGGCGTGTTTTCGTCTGCCAGGTCGGCAACATCGCAGTCTTCGCAGTACAAGCCACCTTTGCCATCAAGCTGTTCACTCGTGGCTGCCCAAAGCGTAGTCGTGCATCCCTGAGTAGTCGATTTGAACAGTGAGGCCGCGAGCTCAGAAAGATTACCGTTCTCATCAAGCCACCCCAGTGCAATCATCTCTTCGTTATCTAAATGACGCTGCAGAGGCGTCATGATTCCACCGGGGTGCACAGAAAAAGCGCGAAGCCCTTGCTCTGCATATTTCATATCGAGGCCGAGCGCAAATAAAGCGTTAGCAGTTTTCGCCTGCGCGTAGGCCGTCCATTTATCATAGGGTGTCTTTTCAAAATTGATGTCATCGAAATTGACGCCGCCGCGGCGATGACCAATCGACGAGAGGCAAACCACCCGAGGAGCATCGGCCGCGAGCAAGGCGGGTAGTAGGCCTTTAGTGAGGAGAAAGTGGCCCAAATGGTTTACTCCGAACTGCGACTCCCATCCGCCCTCTAAACGCGACTCAGGACACGCCATGATGCCTGCGTTATTAATCAGTAAATCGATCTGCGTCTCGTCCTCGAGGATTTCAGCGACAAAACGACGTATGCTCGCGAAATCACCGAGGTCCATGGATAACGGGATAACCTCACCACGTTTTATGGTGGCTAACGTCTCTGCGGCTTTATCGAAATTTCGCACGGGCACGTAAACTTTCGCACCTGCCGCTGCCAGAGCGCGAGTCGTTTCCAATCCGATACCCGAATAGCCGCCAGTAACCACCGCGACTTTTCCCGTCAGATCTTTCCCTGCCAAAATATCGGACGGTTCGCTTTTAGGATCCAAACCTGATCCTAATTTGGCTTGCACTCGGCTGCTCGCATTTTTAGTCATGGTCTCTCCGTTGAGTGTTTTATGCTGTTAAATTCCCATGAGCTTATCAAAAGCTAAATAGGTTTGTGCCTTGTGCACCAGCGCCAGTAATTACCCTGCCCGGCCTTTCCAACATTTCCTCAGCCATCATTCGGGCGAGTGTTTCAGAGTCGTTATTTGTGTTCGCAATAAAACGAGTGTTATCAGCAACAGTCCTGCCAATAATGATGCCGCGCACCGGCACACCTCGCTCATGTATAACGGTGTAGGTTTCGACTCTGGCATCGCCCTCAGGCGTTTCAGTAAACCGGGGACTCAACATAGCGTCGATCTGGTCTTGATAACTCGCTGGGTCTTCGCATCGCCATTCACCTTCGACCGGTGTTGCCGAATAAATGCCAGTAGCATGTTTGCTCAAATAACCGCCGTTTGCCGTGATCATGCCAAATGTCGCGCGTGCGCTAGCCGAGCTTGCTGTGCGTCGACTGCGAAGTAGCGGAACGAGCGTTGCAATCGCATGCATCGAATAATTATTGCCCGGTCCCCCAAAGAATGGCAGACCACCGGTAAGCGTTAGTCCTCTTGAATCATTAGTCTGAATGCCTAACGCTGCGCAGGCGATCTCGACCGCAGAGGGGAAACACGAATAGATATCGATCAGATCGATATCCGCCATTTCTTTTCCTGCCATCGCGAGCGCTTGCGCCGAATTGATCGCCATAGCAGGAGAGCTGTAATAATTCACGCGTTCGGTGACTAAGAGCTTCTCGCTAGCCTCCGCACAGCCGTGCAGAAACACCCAGCGCGCGGGGTCGATACCCAAGCGCTTCGCTTGTCCAACAGAGGTCATTACCACCGCTGCACCCTGATCGACTCCGTCCATCGCATTCATCCATTTGGGATAAGGGAAGCCAATGAATCGATTCTCTGCACTAACACTCGAAAGCGCTTGCGGGCTGCGCCTTGTGCCATATACGGCGAAGGGATTTTCCGCCGCGACGGCGGTGAAGGGCGCAAACAGTTCTCCCATCGCGAGGAGGTGCTGCGTTATGGAATTGCCAAGCCTGCCGCGAATCGCATTCTCGAAGAGAGGATAGGTATTAACTGGGACGCCAATGCCATGCTTAAACTCATGGGTGGTAGCGAGCGCGGGGCCTATGCCGCGGTCCTCCAAACTGCCTTTATCCTCCTCTTGCCAATCTAATGTGATACCCGCGCGTAGTGCTCTCTGGGCTGTTTTTATCGCTTCGGAACCAGTAATGAGCGCAACGCCCACCTCTCCGCCTGCAATGCGACGAGCCATCTCATTGATCATTGTTTGAGGAGTGTTGCCGCCCACATGACCATAAATAGCCCTGACCGGATTCGCGTTTATTCTGCGGGCGACTGCGCGTGGTGGGTTCTCAGCGCGACCGAAGGGATTGGGCATGCGCGGGCGATTGAACGAGTCGGGGAAAATACGAATCACAGCAAGGGTATCGATTTGCTGAGCAAGAACCTGGAAAGCAAGCCCTGTATCGGCTAGCGCAGCGCGCGCGGCCTCCGCAGCGATGCCCATCGGTGAGAGCGCCTTGAGTGGGTCTTCTTCACGGCCGGTAAACTGTCCCGCCCCGATGAGAATAGGCGTGTTGTCATGCATTTTTTCGCTCCGCGTAAGCCCTCGTCAGAGAACTAAGAGATAGATATACCATCCGATGGCTAGCGATTCGTTAAAATTTGAAGCCACTCTTGCCTAAACTGACGCTGCCTTGTAAAAAGGTAACGCAGTTAGACAAATTAGTCGTCAAAAAATCCATTGTGCAGTGTCAACCAGTCAATCAAATCGTACAAAAAACAAAAGAGAGTCAGACGATGCAAAAAAGGTCTCAGAAGAAGCTAACCGCACTGGGTATAGCGCTTTCCTCAGTGTTACTTGCTGTTATTTCTCTACTTACACCCGCAAGCCTCGCCGTTGAGCTGAAGGGTGGTTTTGAGATAGTTCAGCTCGCTGATATGAAATGGGATGAATCGAGCGACCGCGTGCAACAGAAAATACTGTATGGCAACCCCACCGAAGAGGGGCTATATATTATTCGAGTTCGCTTCCCGGCAGGGGGCACAAGCCGTCCTCATTTTCATTCACAGGACAGATTTGTCACCGTCATCGAAGGGGTATGGAATGCCGGCACCGATGCAAGTCACGATATGGCGGCAACAACCCCGATTCCAGCTGGCGGTTTTATGCTCCATCCAGCTGGCGCGGTACACTATGACGGATCTCGTGGAGGCCCCGTGGTCGTCGAGATTCGAGGTTTCGGTCCCGTCTCAACTACGAGCGTCGATATTCAGCCGTAAAGGCAGTGAAATTCCCTGTTTTAGCCCCCTGCAGCCTCGACCTAGAGGCTGCAACTCTTTATAGTACGCACCTTCTGCAAATCCCCGATTAAGAACCCACGGCGAACACCTGCTAGAGCATCGTTCAGCCGTTAAGAAAGGAACCCTCTCAGTGATCACTGCCGCAAACGTCACCATGCAATTCGCCGCCAAACCCTTATTCGAGAATATTTCGGTCAAATTCGGCGACGGTAACCGCTACGGCCTGATAGGCGCGAATGGCTGCGGAAAGTCGACGTTTATGAAGATTCTCGACGGCAGCCTGATACCGACGGCGGGTAACGTATCCACAACGCCAAACGAACGCGTCGGCAAGCTCAATCAAGATCAGTTCGCATTCGAAGAGTTCTCAGTAATCGATACTGTCATCATGGGGCACAAGGAGCTATGGGAGATTAAGCAAGAGCGCGACCGCATCTATTCTCTGCCGGAGATGACAGAGGAAGATGGGATGAAAGTCGCCGATCTCGAAATCCAGTTCGCCGAGCTTGACGGCTATAGCGCCGAGAGCCGGGCAGGCGAACTTCTGAGCGGCGCCGGTATTGCTGAAGAGCTTCATTTCGGACCAATGTCTGAGGTCGCACCTGGCTGGAAACTCCGTGTCCTTCTCGCTCAGGCCCTGTTCTCTGACCCCGACTTACTCCTGTTAGACGAACCGACAAACAACCTCGACATCAACGCAATTCGCTGGCTCGAAGACGTACTAAATCAACGCCGCTCAACCATGATTATCATCTCGCACGACCGGCATTTCCTTAACGCTGTGTGTACACATATGGCGGATATCGACTACGGCGAACTGCGCGTATACCCCGGCAACTACGACGACTTCATGATCGCATCGACCGCCGCGCGGGAACGCCTGCAGTCAATCAATGCGAAGAAATCTGCGCAAATAGCCGACCTTCAGCAGTTCGTGAGCCGCTTCTCGGCGAATGCTTCTAAAGCCAAGCAGGCGACGTCGCGGGCGAAACAGATCGAGAAAATCCAGCTCGAAGACATCAAGCCCTCGAGCCGCGTTAGCCCCTATATCCGTTTCGAGCAGGAGAAAAAGCTGCATAGACAGGCGGTCGTCATAGAAAACCTGGCACACGGCTTCGACGGAGAGACGCTCTTCAAAGACGGAAATTTAATTATTCCCGCCGGTCAGAAAATGGCGATTATTGGCGAAAATGGCGCAGGCAAATCAACTTTCCTCCGGTGTTTGGTCGATGCAATTAAGCCCAATGAGGGAAAGATCACATGGGCAGAGAATGCAAGTATTGGCTACTGCCCCCAGGACAGCACGGAAGATTTCGATAATGACATGACGATCTTCGAATGGATGACCCAGTGGCGCAAACCCACTCACGATGACCTAATTGTCCGCGCGACGCTGGGCCGACTGCTTTTCCCTGCCGATGACGCAAAGAAAAAGGTGAAGGTGTGCTCGGGAGGTGAGAAGAATCGTCTGCTATTCGGCAAGATGATTATGCAAGACCACAACGTGCTAATCATGGACGAGCCAACCAACCACATGGATATGGAAGCAATTGAAGCGCTTAATCTTGCGCTAGAATACTATGAGGGTACGCTCATTTTCGTCAGCCACGATCGCGAGTTCGTCTCCTCACTGGCTGAACGCATTGTCGAGATTAAAGACCAAAAGCTCAACGACTACCAAGGCAGCTACGACGACTTCCTAGCAACGCAGCTGGCGGCAAAGTAATTCTCGGGTAAACGTCTTAGAGGTTCTACCTATGCGCTATACTGGAAAGGAATGAATAACGCTCAAGACATCCTGCAATCAGTCTTCGGATTCCAGTCCTTCCGCCCGCCCCAAGACCAGATTATTGACTCAGTCATCGCCGGCGATGATGCCATGGTCATCATGCCCACCGGTGGCGGCAAATCGCTTTGCTATCAGATTCCCTCCCTCGTGCGTGAGGGATGCGGCGTCGTGGTATCGCCACTTATAGCGCTCATGCAAGATCAAGTTAACGCCCTAAAGCTCCTCGGTGTTCGGGCTGCGTTTCTAAACTCGACTCTTGAAGCGTCCGAGGCTGCCGAGATAGAAGCGGATCTGCGCGGCGGCGCTCTCGACTTACTCTATATCGCGCCCGAACGCCTTAACCAAACTCGCACCATCGCGCTTCTTCAAAGCACAACTATTTCTCTGTTTGCTATCGACGAAGCCCACTGCGTTTCACAATGGGGACATGATTTCCGCGCCGACTATTTACAACTTTCTATGCTCGCAGAACTCTTTCCAGAGGTGCCTCGCATTGCACTTACAGCGACCGCCGACGAGCGTACGCGAGGCGAGATCATCTCCCGACTAGGCTTAGAACACGGTGGACACTTTGTCGCCGGCTTCGACCGCCCAAACATTCGCTACAGAATCGCCCTAAAACACAATGCCAAAACGCAGCTCCTTAAATTTCTGAAAGAAGAGCACCCGCGTGACGCCGGAATCGTCTATTGCTTGTCGCGTAAAAAAACTGAAGAGATTGCTCACTGGCTAACGCTGCAGGGTTTTAATGCGCTGCCCTATCATGCAGGCCTTCCGACACAGACCCGTGCCACTCATCAAGCACGCTTTCTGCGCGAAGAAGGTGTTATCGTTGTGGCAACAATTGCATTCGGCATGGGTATTGATAAACCAGACGTCCGCTTTGTTGCGCATTTAGATCTACCGAAGACTGTCGAGTCTTACTATCAGGAAACCGGCCGTGCCGGGCGCGATGGCATGCCTGCAGATGCGTGGATGGTGTACGGGCTACAAGACGTGATTAAGCTACGGCAGATGATGGCGACCTCCGAGGGCAGTGAGGAGCACAAACGCGCCGAACAGCATCGACTTAATGCCATGCTAGGTTTCTGCGAAATCACCTCCTGTCGACGTCAGGCGCTTCTCGCCTATTTCGACGACCATCTGCCCGACCCCTGCGGCAACTGCGATACCTGCCTAGAGCCGGCGGACACGTGGGACGGCACGCAGTCGGCACGTATGGCGCTTAGCACTGCCTATCTCACGGGCCAGCGCTTCGGGGTAAATCACTTAATTGATGTTCTCCGTGGCTCCGAGGGCGAGAAAATATTCCAATTTGAGCATCACAAAATCAGCGTCTATGGCCTAGGCAAAGACTTGAGTAACGACCAGTGGCGGTCGGTCTTTCGGCAACTTGTTGCTCGCGGATTTCTTAGCGTCGACCTCGAACGTTTTGGCGCTCTCAGGCTAGAGGAACGCTGCCGCCCCCTGCTGCGAGGGGAGGAAAAAATCGAGCTGAGACGAGATTTAAAGCAGAAAACAACCAAACGCCAAACCCGAGCGCCGTTGCCAAACGATATCGATATAGCTCTCTGGGAAGCACTTCGCGACTGCCGCCGTGGTTTCGCAGAAGAGCAAAACGTCCCCCCCTACGTCATTTTTCACGACAGCACCTTGCAGGAAATGTGCGTGCTGCTTCCCTCGACGCTTGAGCGTCTAGCTGAAATCAGCGGAGTAGGCGAGCGAAAACTTGAAAAATATGGTCCAGCCTTCGTCAGTGTGATTAATCAACACCTCGTTAACTAGGTAGATTTGCAACATTCGGTCACAATTCAGCCGTTGCTTTACTTAGCGGCAATTGGCAACCTTTAAAGTTACCTTACTCGTTGCAGGAGCGAGAAACGATGCGTACCTTCTCTATGTTTGCCCCTATTAAGATGGCTCTTCTAGTAGCCTTGAGTTCGAATACTTGGGCGGCCGAGCATGAATCGGTCGGCACTTTCGATTTCCCGACATCGGGTTCGCCACAGGCACAGGCACATTTCGAACTTGGCGTTGGCTATCTCCACAGTTTCGGCTTTATCCAAGCCCAACGTGAATTCAAACTCGCACAAGAAATCGAACCTGACTTTGCAATGGCATACTGGGGCGAAACGTTTACCTATAACCATCCATTTATTGGTGAGTGGGATAATCAGTCTCCGATGGAAGTACTCAATCGACTCGGAGCAACAAGTGAAGAGCGACTCGCAAAGGCACCTACCGAGCGTGAAAAAGGATTTATCCGTGCAGCAGAGGCCTATGCCTTCACACCCGGCTCTGTTGGCATGCGTCGCACAGCGTGGATGAACGCCATGCAAGACGTCTATGCCCAGTTTGGCGACGACGATGAAGTTGCAGCTTTTACCGCAGTCTCGATGCTCGCGGGGGCGACGGTCGCGGGCGACGCCAGTGAAAGGCTCAACATGCGTGCAGGTGCTATTGCTCTCAAGCTGTTCAAGAAAAACGAGAACCACCCTGGCGCAGCGCATTATGTCATCCACGCATTTGACGACCCCATTCACGCGCCGATCGCGCTCGAAGCCGCCTACAAGTATGCTGACATTGCGCCAGCAGTAGCCCACGCACGCCACATGCCCACTCACATTTTTATTCAGCACGGGATGTGGCCAGAGGTCGCAAAGTGGAATGTCTCAGCATTCGATGCCGGTGCCGCACTGTGGAAGCCAGGAGACAGACCTAACGATCAAAATCATGCCGCAGACTGGGGGCAATATGGTGATCTACAGATGGGCAATGCTGCACGATCAGCCTGGTGGATCGAACGCGCTGAAAAAGTGCTTCGAGATAACCCTAACGATGCCCGCTCTGCGGCTACGCTTAAAACCATGCGCGCTCGTCATATTATTGAAACGCAGCAGTGGCAAACACACGACCTACACGACGAGCTTGACGCCGCCGAGCTGCTCGCACTTGGGATGAGTGCCTCTGCGCTAGGGCAGCATACACTCACCGCCAGCGTGGCTGATAGATTATTAGCGCTTGCCGATGCGAGCCCGCGCGATCAGAATCTAAGGGTTATGTATCACGAAGTCGCCGGCCTCGCAGAGCTTGGCAAGGCGCGCGCAGGCGCCACAGTCGACGTGAGTTTGCAACAATCGGCTGTCGAGCATTTTACAAACGCATTAGAGATAACAGCGACGCAGCGTTTACCTAATGGTGCGGCCAACCCATTAAAACCCGCACATGAACTCGTCGGTGAGGCTATGCTCGCGAGTGGACAAGCCGAGTGGGCAGCTGAACTTTTCGAAGAATCTCTGCTTCGCATGCCTAGGCGCCCACTGTCATTATTGGGTGCAGCTCGAAGTCACGCAGCGCTTGGCAACGTGAATTCGGCAGCACGGCACTACGCCGAGCTTGCAAAGGTGCTGGCGGGTAGCGATCACTCTGCGCTAGCAGAGGCACAGTCTTTTATCGCTGATGCGCGTTAGCACTGAGCGCATTCTGGGTGAAGGCTCACGCGCGACGTCACAAAGTTGAGTCTCGATAATTTAACAAAAAACACGAGAGTTATAGAGGAGCGCGCGATGTCTATTAGAGAGACCAATAGAGCTGAATTGAGTGCTGTGGAGTCAGAGTTAGAATCGGCGACTACGGACCTGATGGTAGCCGGTAATGGGCTGATAAGCCGAAGACTTCTGTTGGGACTAGGGCTAGGTGGTGCAGGCCTATCTGCTGCCTCAGGAGCGTTGGGTGCGGATTTTTCGATGCCAGCGTGGTCAAAACAGCCCGGTCCCGGACCGAGTGGCTATGGGCAACCTTCTCGTTTTGTTGCCGATATTCAACGAGACCCTGGCCGCGCGAATCCCCTCTATCCTGGGGGTGGTGCGTCGCGCACGCCGCTGCATCAACTCCGCGGCACGATCACTCCCAACGGTCTGCACTTTGAGCGTCACCATGCGGGTGTTCCAGAAATCGATCCGGCAGCGCACGCTCTATTTATCAACGGCTTAGTCGAGCGCCCTCTCGTATTCGACTACGAAAGCCTTTTGCGCTACCCAATGATTTCACGCACTCAGTTCCTAGAATGCTCTGGGAATAGCGGCGCACTGTTTCGTGACACGGCGGTAGATGGCACAGCGCAGAGCATCAACGGCTTGGTCTCATGCGCAGAATGGACAGGCATTCCGCTTTCAGTCTTGCTAGACGAAGCAGGGGTCTCGCCTGAGGCGCGCTGGGTTAGCGCTGTTGGCGCAGACGCTGCCAGTATGGGTCGCTCTATACCTCTAAAAAAAGCCGTGGATGATGTTTTAGTTGCCCTATTCCAAAATGGGGAACCGCTGAGACCCGAACAGGGCTACCCTGTGAGGCTCTTCGTTCCAGGTTGGGAAGGTAATGTAAGTGTTAAATGGCTTACCCAGATTAAGCTCAGTAAAGAACCTAGTCAGTTTCGAGATGAAACAAGCAAATACACCGATACCCTTGCCGATCGCAGCAGCCTGCAGTTTACATTTCCGATGGGCGTAAAATCGATTATCACCTCGCCGTCGGGGAAAATGCAGTTACAAACTCATGGCCTTTATCAAATTGAGGGTCTCGCCTGGTCGGGTGCTGGGTCTATTTCCAAAGTCGAGATCAGCGCCGATGGCGGCGCAACGTGGGCAGAAGCTGCGATAGATGCGCAGGCGGGCGACAAATCCCTCGCTCGATTTAGATTGCCTTGGCGCTGGCAAGGTAATTCGGCACAACTTATAAGCCGAGCAACTGATAACTATGGAAATATACAGCCAACGCGAAACCAACTTCTTGCAGAAAAAGGCGCGCTCGCTTTCTATCATTTCAACGCTCAGCAGTGTTGGGAGGTGAGCAGTAACGGTGAGGTGAAAAACACGTATGTCTAATGTCATTTCTAAATCCGCTCTCGCTTGGGCACTTTATTTCGCGCTCTCTGCTCCCTTGGCTGTTGCTCAGGATATCCTCGGCTCACCGCAGCTAGGCAACCCTGTTACTCAGATGGATCTGAGTGAACTCGATCTCATCGCCTCCAAAGAAAGTGTCTTGCCTGCTGGCAGTGGTACTGCGTTTCAAGGACGTGAAATCTATGCGGCGAAATGTGCTTCTTGCCACGGCGCAGAGGGATTGGGAGGCGCCGCTAGACAACCGCTAGTCGGTGGCAATATGAAAACAGAGGAAGCACCGACACGTACCGTCGGCAGTTACTGGCCTCATGCCTCAACGCTTTTCGACTATGTTAGGCGCGCGATGCCAGCAAATGCCCCTAAATCTCTGAGTAACACAGAGGTCTATCAGGTCATCGCTTATGTGCTCTATATGAACGGCCTTATTGATCAATATAAAGTCATTAATGCCGAAACGTTGCTAACGCTCAAGATGCCGAATGCAGGAGGGTTCATCGATATGAGCGCATCAGACTGACACCTTTTCGAGTGAGACGCGCAAAACATTGATCTCGCTCGCTTCCCAGGGTCAACTCAACCAAGTAGACTTGCGACCCGCCGAAAACAAAGACAATAAAGTTAAAATTCTGAGAGAAAAACCCATGCCCAAGTCCGTAGCGCTGTCCCCTGCGCAAGCTCCCTTTTTCCCGAAGCTCCTTCATGTCCTAGCTGCTTTTTGTTTAATGTTCTCTGCAGCGACGACAGCTCAAGTTGGAATTAATGTGAACCGCATTAGCGCAGAGCCAACGTTCGACGATTTCGACGCGATGTCACCAAGCACGGCACTCGCGCGTTCGATGACTAAAGTTGAAAACTTTACCCAACGCCTTCCGGACGATGGCGACCCAGCCTCACAGCGCACCGAAGTCTATATTGGCTATGACCAAGAACAGCTCCATGCGATATTCCTTGCATTTGATGAGAACCCAAACCAGATTCGTGCCAACCTGTCTTCACGCGAAAACATCGCCGGCGATGACATAGTCGAGATGGTCATCGATACTTTTAACGATCAGCGCGCTGCATTCGCTTTCCGCTCTACCCCTCTCGGCATGCAGTGGGATGCGCGCTGGACAGAGGGCGCGTCGATGCGAGCCGGCTTTGATACAACACTCGAAGCCGTGTGGGAAAGCGATGGCAAGGTAACCGATCAAGGCTATATGGTGAAAATGGCGATCCCGCTGCGAAGCTTGCGGTTTCTTGATCGCCCCGAACAACTATGGCGCATTCAGTTTGGCCGCATCATTCCTCGCCTGAGCGAGGAATCCTACTGGCCTCCTTACCTAATCGACATCGAAGGACGTCTAAATCAGACAGCGCTACTTAACGGTATTAGCAATGTTTCGCCGGGAAATAACTCTCAGATAATACCCTTTTTGTTCGCTCGAGAAGTCGATTCACTCAAGCCTGACGCAGTTGGCGGCCCAGCTTTTAGACGCGCCTCTGAACAAGACGTTGGAGTCGATGCCAAGTTTATTTTCAATGATTCGATGGTCTTGGACATCACGCTAAATCCTGACTTTAGCCAGGTCGAATCCGATCAGCCGCAGGTCACGGTAAACGAGCGTTTCGAGGTTCAATTTCCAGAACGTCGACCCTTTTTCGTAGAGAATGCCGACTTCTTTGCTACTGACTCGAACTTAGTATTTACGCGCCGTATCGTCGATCCTGACGGCGGTGTGCGTTTTACGGGCAAGTCAGGAGACTATGGCTTTGGTACTATTTTAATCAACGATATCGCGCCAGGTCTCAATAGAAAAGAGAACGATCCCCTCAATGGCGAGAAAGCAACGATCGCTATTCTACGCGGATTCAAAGATATTTCGACGCAAGATCGGGTGGGCTTCTTGGTAACAGACCGTGAGCTAGGCGATGGTTACAACCGCGTTGCTAGCCTAGACGGTCGCTTCCGCATCAACAATAACTGGCTGACACAGATGCAGGTCGTTGCAACCGAAAGCGAACCAGTCAATGGCGGCGAGAAAACGACGGGCTATCAACGCAATATTCAGGTCAACCGCGTTGGCCGCACAGTACAAAACCATACCCATTATATTGCGACCTCCAAAGATTTTCGCACCGAGCTAGGTTTCCAAAATCGTTTCTTCAAAGCGGACACCGACGGTCTCCATCAGCGAGTCGCATTTAATTTTTTCCCAGAGGGCACAGCGTTAAATTCTTGGAACACGACAATCTTTGGTGTTTATCTTGAAGACATCGAAGGCACCAAACTTTTCTCTCAGTTAGGCCCGAGTTTAGGATTCAACTACGACACGACGAGTATTAGCGCAGGCTATACAGAGTATGACGAAATACTTAGACCGCAGGATTTCTTCGGACTTGCCAGCAATCGCAGCTATAACTACGAAGATTGGACCGTCAGCATAAAGAACAACACACTCAATAGTCTGGAGTTTGATGCGAGCTATCGGTCTGGCACAAGTCTGAATGTAGTGCCAGCACGCGGTACAATGCCTAGCGTCGTAAATAGCTCAAGAGTCAGCATCGATGCTCTCTGGCGCCCTATCAATCGCTTGCGAGTGCTCAACACTTTCCTCAATACCGAGCTTGAGACTAAAAGCGGCGCCCAGGTTTTCACCAACCGAATAGCACGCAGCAACTGGAATTATCAATTTACCAAGGAATGGTCGCTGCGTTTCATTGCACAATACGATGAAACCGATGCTGGGCCTGCGACGCGTCTGATCGATGACGAAAACCTCAATTTCGACCTGCTACTGCGCTATGTGATCAATCCTTGGTCGGCGCTTTTCATCGGTTACAACACCAATCAGAGCAATTTCGACATTGTTGATATGGAAGGTGAACGTGAGCTCGTGATAGCAAACGATCTGCGCAAAGACGGTGAGCAGTTCTTTGTTAAATTCAGCTACCTGTTCCAGCGATAAAGCAGCAAGCCATCAGGTAGTGCTCTGCTCTAGAATCCTGATGGCTACTCTCCTCAAGTAACAATTTATCACACGCAATCTCTGCCCGCGGCGCTGTGCCGCAGCAGCCTACGTTGGCGAGAAAGCACGATAGGTCTATACTGAGAGCCTTATAAGCGAAGCATGTCAGCTAGGCAAAGAGATCTATTTGGCAGGATTTCACCATTGATTATACGAACTTCAGACCAGCGGAGACGCGGCTCATGACAAAGACGACATTTACGTTCAAGCATTCAACATTAAAGCAAATCAGCGCACTTACGTTTGCGCTGGCCGCGAGTGCAGCCAGCGCGCAGCCCGATGCTGCCACGCGTGAGGCATATCCGGAGATTGCTGATCTTTTTAACGCATTCGATGTGACACATGCACAGACCTTCGCCGAAATTAATAAGATCAATGAAAACGCCTACGCGAAGGAAGCCCGCGACATGCTCGAAGAACATCTCACCATGATGGCTAACATGACCATGAAAGAGATGATGGCACAGGGCATGGGGCATGGCGAAAATATGCATATGGGCATGAGCATGGATAGCCCCTATGGAGATCTCGAGGTTGAGGCGCGAATAACTCTTCGCAACCTTATGCGCGAGACTTATTCTGATGAGCAGGCAGCAAATGCATTCGATGACAGTGGGGTGCTAAATCGACACACTTCGCAAGTATTTAAACACGGACGTGCTTTCGAGAATGCGCTCTTTGCTATTTACGCCGACTCCTCGATTACCGATAAGCGCGCCGCTGTAGAAGCTGCAATTGCAGACTACAAGTCTGATACCCGTCATTCAGTTGCACTGACACCCAAAGACACCACGCTGCTCGTAAACCACCCCCAAGCGAATGCGTTCAAGACTGCATTTCCGCGCCTAAGTGGCTTTCTCTGGACTCAACAATGGCTACAACTTGCTTCGCTAGAAGCGATTATCCGTGACAGTGTCGACGATCAATTCAGCGGCGGCATTGACGTGGTTATGGAGCGCTTCGAAAACAAGATAGGCTCGGCAGGCGGCATGAGTATGTATCCTGCACCATCCGAGCTACCAATGGCTGCTGCGATTGCACCTGATCTGTACAGTCAATCGCCCGAGGCAACGATCATCCTGGATAATCTCAACGTTCTCGAAACGCTCGTCGCTGATATCATGTCCTATCCAAATCTTGATAACCGCGCTGAACTAATCGATGCAGCAGTTGCACGTTTTACTGATAACGAAACAGATAATGTGTTGCCCGAAGAGTACCTACTGTTCGCTTTGCGAGGCGGAATCTACAATCAAGGTGGCCCCGCAGTAGGCGAGCTTTCTCAGTCTGAGCGCAATCGTTCACGCGAGGCAATGAACATGCAACACGCGATGACTATGTCGAATGGGCAGTAACATCGAGTTTGCAGGCATAACCTCATAATCCCCCTATTTTGTGCGACTCTCTATCTGGGGAGTACGCACGGGGCATAATCAAAATCCATTTAGCAATCACGCCCAGTTGATCGACATCAGCATTCCTTTGCGCACACCCTTCTATACTTTCATTGCCTACATAATTTGACTCATAGTAGGAGTGGAAATCATGTCAAGAGAAGTGTTGGATCGATACCGCTGCGATTCCTGTGGCGCCGAGCTCGTCTACGAAAAGCCTTGTCCTTGCGGCGATGCTATGGCCCATAGCGAAATCTGTTGCGGGTCTCAAATGATAAAAGTACAGAAAGAGAAGGAATAGCTGTGTCACGTAGGAACTTTCTTAAAAGCGTAGGCTTTAGTACAGGCGGCCTGTTGCTATCGCCCGCCATGAGAGCAGCGCAGGCTCGGAACCCGCTGCAAATCCCAGAAAGACATGAGGGTATTACAACAAACAGTCGCGTGACTTATTCGCTTCGTGCGCAGAAAGGCTCGACCGAATTCATTCCGGGATTACAAACACCAACAATCGGAATCAATCGCAGTTACCTGGGTCCCACCCTTATTCTAAAGCGAGGCGACGATGTTGAGCTTGATGTGCATAACGCGCTTTCCGAAAAAACCACACTCCACTGGCATGGATTGCACGTTCCAGCCAAAGCCGATGGAGGACCCGCTCAGATAATCGAGCCCGGCGACAGATAGTCGCCGCGCTTCACGGTCGATCAGCCCGCTGGGACATTCTGGTACCACTCACATCTATTGCATAAAACTGGCGAGCAGGTTTATCACGGGCTCACCGGTATGATCATCCTACAAGACGAGCTGTCGGATCGTCTTCCCCTTCCCAATGACTACGGTGTAGACGATATCCCTCTCATTGTTCAAGACAGGCGCTTCAAAAGCGACGGCAGCTTCGACTATATCCGCGCACATAGCGATGTCATGACAGGTCTGTTTGGAGATAAAATTTTAGTTAATGGCACAGTCGACGCTGTCTTCCGCCCAACAACTTCTCGCGTCAGATTTAGACTTCTCAACGCGGCTAATGCACGAACATTTACCTTTGCATTTGACGACAACCGAACGTTTTCGCAAGTGGCTACTGACGGTGGACTAATGGAAAAGCCACTAGAGCGTAAGAGTCTCATACTCGCGCCGTCGGAGCGTGCAGAGATAGTTGTAGAATTTAACGCCTCAGAGCCGTGTACGCTAATAAGCCTCCCTCTGCCTGCGGGCTCTCAGTTTGCAACTCGCGGCATGATGGCGAGAATGCATAGTGGTAATGACGAACGCTTCGACCTTTTGAGAATAGAGCCTGCTGCATCGCTTCAGAGCAGCCCTGACCTTCCGAGTGTGCTTGCAAAAATACCATGGCTAAATCCATCAGACGCGACAGTAACGCGCAAGCTCACTCTCTCCATGGCAATGGGCATGGGCATGATGGGCAGACGTGGCTCAAGCGGCGGCAATTTTTTTATCAACGGCCAAGCGATGGACATGGAAGTTGTGAATTACCGTATAAAAAAGGATACCGTCGAAATTTGGGAAATAACCAACGACTCGATGATGATGCATCCATTTCACATTCATCATTCCCAATTCCAAATACTGGACCGCAATGGAAAGCCACCGCAGGCCGATGAGCATGGTCTAAAGGATACGGTGAAAATCGGTCCAGGCGAAACCGTACGCTTTATAATGCGCTTCGAGAACTACGCTGACCCGGACACAGCGTACATGTATCATTGCCATATACTCGAGCACGAAGATAACGGCATGATGGGTCAGTTTACAGTAGAGTAAAGACCGACTCTGTCGGTCTTTACTCGCGCGTTACTCCGCGACTAGATTTTGCAAAACCATTCCTAATAGCATCGCTCCGACGAAAAGCACTACCGAGGGGTCTAGCGTCGCTAGTGCCGTGATTGCAGGGCCAGGACAAAGGCCTCCAATCCCCCAACCAATCCCGAATAAAGCCGCACCTATCAGCAAGCGACCATCTAGGTCTGCCTTAGTAGGCAGAAAAAACTTCCGCTCGAAGAGCGGTCGCTCACGGCGTAAGACCAACCAAAAAGTCGACGTAGTGACAGTCACACCCCCGCCCATGACGAAGATTAGACTCGGATCCCAGTCTCCTGCGAGATCTAGGAAGCCTATAACTTTGCCGGGATTGACCATACCCGAAATGATAAGCCCTAAGCCAAAAAGAACACCTGATACTAGTGTAACTGCCGAATGGGCGAACATGCCCTCATGGCTGTTTTGCTCCTTCACACTACTCATACTCCTAACTCCAACAGGTGGCGGGTAACATAAACTGTGATGAAGCCAAATAACATAAACGTCACAGTAGCGGCGAAAGAACGCTTTGAAAATCGCGCAATCCCGCAAATACCATGACCACTGGTACAGCCGCTCCCAAGACGCGTACCAAAACCAACCAAAAGTCCTGCAATGACGAGTAGTTCGGGACTGGCTTGAGTTTCGATTGTAATCGGCGAGCTTGAGGCGAATTGGTAAAGCAGCGTTGCGATTAGGAGACCAGCGAGAAATAAAATCCGCCAGCGCCTCTCGTCGCCGCGCGAGGAAATAGCCCCGCCTAAAATGCCGCTTATGCCGGCGATCCTTCCATTACCTGCTAGCATAATTACTGCAGAAAGACCTATGAAAGCGCCACCTATAAGCGCACTCACAGGAGTGAAATTTTCCATAATTTACCCTCATCCTATCTCAATAAAAGTTAAACTAGTGTTTTGGGTCATGCTAATAAGCTCGACTTCTAGAATTTTCCTGCCGATAACTTAGACAGGATTACGCTAGTGGTTTTAAGTCAGCAACCTCCTAACGAATCGATACTATGCCTATCACGCGACGAGCTTTAAAGAAACCGCTCCTCATTATTGCGGCAAGCCTTATTGCCGCAGTGATTGGCGGCTTTGCGCTAGTGATTGCCGTTCCTGAAATGATAATAAATCCACTGGCGAAAAACATTGCTCTGTCGCAGGGTATAGTACTCCAAAAGCTAGTGATCAATGACCCCGTTCGCGCAAAAATACATAATGGAAGAAGCGCCTTTACGCTCTCAATCAAGACAGCGAATGGCGCTTACGAAGGCGAGCCATTCGAGCTAATAGGTATTGAAATTACTTTCGGTTTACGAGACTTGGTTGCTGGTCGACTTAATTCAATTGCCATAGCCGAGGCAAAAATCAGAGCACTCACCAAGGCATCAGAGGTCGAAAGTCTTCTCCAACCAGCTGTGTCTGCACAGCTAGCGCCACTCTTTTCATTGCAACAGCAGCTGCGATCACTTCCAATAAATTCACTCTCTATTAAATCGATGCTGCTAACTCTTGGAACCGACGATTCCCTCTCAACTCAAATAAGTACCGAGCTCAATGTACTCAATCTGCCTGACGCGAACCCAGAGATTAGTTTAGATGCCGAGATCGCTGACAATCGATTTAGCTCGAAGGCCGGCCCACTTTCGTTGACCGCGGTGCTAGTCTTACCCGAGAAAGATAGGACGACGCTTTCTGCTAGGTTTGTCCTTGGAATAGACGAGGCTATTATCAACGGATCGGCAGAGAAGGATGCTTTTTCGCTTAGTATTGAAGCAGATTCCAGTTTCGCATCGCTTGTTGATTTATCCACACTAATTCAGAAGATAGTTGGCACTGACACCGAACTGTCTGTCCGTGCCCCTGACGAGAAAATCACCCTTGCAATCGAGGCTAAAGACGAGCAGCTGTCTGCTAGGATTACCCCGACAACGCTTGAGGTAAGCACGGCGCTTCTTCAGGATGCGGTGAGCAGAATCTCGGTGAGCAACACTTTCGTAACCTGCACAAGACTCGAACGCTGCACAGGTGAACTCACCCTCTCGATGATTACCGAATCAAGCGGAGACGCGTGGTTTAGCATACCGATGAGCACTGGGGCCGAGGCTCTCGCTCCGGCTGCTGATAATGTGAAACAGAGTCCTGACAACCTTTTGCAGCTAAAAACGCTGTTTGTTGAGCTGCCGCTGGGTTTTACCTTTCAAGCGGGCGAGAGCGACTTTTTCTCACCACTGTCGCCACTCTCGCCACTTCCAACCGTTCGACTCGGCCCGTGGCAAACCGACAGTGCCTCGGGAGAATTCGAATTCGAGCTTGGTGATTTTAATGCTCACTTGGGCAGAGTCAGCTCCCTTCGCGGCAATGTCGAAAGCACACTCGCCAGTATTAACCTAGCAGGTTTAGCGCTTAAAAATCTGCGGCTTACTGCCTCAATAGCCGTAGACTCACTCGATGCCAACGTTGTTGCTGAACTCGAAATGGATAGTGCGCCCGTCGCCGGTGCTTCTATCGCGCATAGCTTCGCCCGCAATACGGGTAGTTTAGATCTACGCGTTGAGCCCGCTGAGTTTTCACAGGAATCCTCCCTGTCGTCTCGCCTGGGTCTAGCTAACCTCGAAACACCTGGTGGGCCGATCGATATCCTAGCCGGGACGTTTGAGATGCGTGCAGATCTCGGTTGGAGCCGCCAACAGAGTGGCGATTGGATACTGGGAGGTCCGCTTGTGGCAAAAATTGATGCCCTAAGCGGTTTTGCTGCTGAGACGCTCTTCGTTGCTGCGAGCACCGAGGTTTTCTCCGAGGTGTCTTACTCACAAGAGTCTATGTTGACGCTTTTCAATGCCCGCTCAGCACCTTTATCGATTTCGCGTCTCGATACTGGTGTGGTTCTCGAAAACATACTACTGGATTACCAGTTCGCTTTGACACCAAGCACCTATGAATTCACGGTAAGTGGTGCGCGCGCAGATTTTCTAGGTGGTGAAGTTGCTATTCCTACTCTCAAATTGAGCGATTCATCGCAAAGTCTAAATCAAGAACAAGGGATAGATATTATCCTAACCGGTGTCGATCTCGCCTCCATAGTAAAGTTGGCAGATTACCCACAGGTCATCGTAGAAGGTGCGGTAAGCGGTTATATACCCCTCAACTACACGCGAGGGGAGAAAAGCATGACTGTGACCGTTAGCGAGGGGTTAATCTCTGCGTTAAAACCTGGTGGCAGCATTCGCTATACCCCAGTGGGAGGCATCACTAATAGTAATCAGAGTTTGCAGCTTGTGAACGAAGCGCTTGCGAATTATCAGTTTTCAACCTTGGACACAACGCTCGAACTGGATAAGGCAGGAGAGTTAAACCTTGGCGTTGTGCTATCTGGTATCAATCCAGACATGAATGCAGGCCAAGCGATTAACCTGAATGTGACTATAAACGATAACCTATACACGCTACTCAAAAGTCTTCAAGCTAGCCGCACGCTCACTGACGAACTCGAGCGAAGACTCGAAAACTAATACCCATTAAGCTCGGGTTAAGACGCTCAGACTAT
>JAFMKB010000093.1 GCA_017853205.1 Gammaproteobacteria bacterium | reverse complement strand
GTGTCCTTAGCTGATCGACTAGGACAGCTCGACGTCTTCCCCACCCTCAACGGCTATCTTGCGCGCTGCACACAGCGGCCCGCATTCGCGCGGGCGGTAGAGAAAGGCATCGAATAGTGCCACTGCGTTAGAGCGGCGAAGACCTTAACGGAATACAAAGCAGCACTTTGGCGGTCTACCCAACGACAAACGGCTCAGCAAGGATTTAAGGATGAACGAGAAAACGAAACAGCAAGGTTTTTCGCAAAAAGTTTTGAATATCTGCGCAGCACCGGCAGAGGCGTTCGCGGCGATTGAGCTTGCGCCCTCATGGCTCGCGCCCATAGCTCTCGTAATGCTCTCTGGCCTCGCCGCGACAAGCTATTATTTTAGCGGCCTTGATATGGCATGGTGGGTAGACGATACGCTGCGACAGGCCAATGTCGAAGACGCCGACTTAGAGGCGGCGCGCGCAGCAATGGGCAGTATGACTCGCGGCATGCTATTCAGCATCGGGGCCACATCAACCGTTCTGGCAAGCTTTTTAATCGCACTCGTTCAGGCGATGTATTTGAGCCTCGCCGCTGCGATCATGGGGTCTGCCTACAAATTCAAACACTGGATGGCCCTCGCCTCGTGGACGTCGCTCCCCTACGTTGTTGGCACACTTGCCATGATAGTGAACGTCGCTTTGCACCCCAACGGCCAGCTAAGCTCCTACGACCTCGATCCAACGAGCCTGGCCGCGCTCGGCCTCACACTCGAAGGCACAGCCCTTGAATCGATTGCCAGAAGCGTTACGCTTACTATGCTATGGGCGGTGGGACTGCTGACGCTCGGCTTCGCGCAGTGGCTTAAGATAGGCCTCGGAAAATCGGCGGTCATCATAACGGCTCCTTACCTACTTGTATTCGGAGTCATTGCTGCGATTTCGTAGCAACCTGGCTGAATAGCGCGAGTGATAGGTGCAGGATTTTCAGCAATCAAAAAGTACGAAGAAGAGCTTTAAATGAACCTTAAGAAAATTGCAGTCGTTGTCCTCATCCTCGGCACTGTTATCTCCCTTCCATTTATAAACCGCGCAGTGTTCGGCACTGCGCGGAAGGAAGTGACCGTCGCCGGCATCACCGAGCGCGTCATTAGTCCCTCCATTCTTGCCTCCGGCTTCTTAGCCCATGAGGAGGAGGTCATGCTGAGCTCAGAGGTCATTGGTCGAGTCGCGGAGCTGTATGTCGAGGAAGGCGATACGGTAAGTAAAGGTCAGCTCGTGCTGCAGGTCGAAGACATCAATTTCATTGCATCTCTTGAACAGGCTGAGGCTGCAGTTCGCATTAACACCATCGATATCGAGCGCCAAGAGGTGCGTATTGGCAATCTCGAGAATCAATACGAGCGTTCGCGCACCCTGTTTGAACGTGACATGATTGGCAGCGACGAATTCGAAATGATGCGCAATCAATTAGATCTCGCTCGAATCGATCTTAAGTCCGCGCGCGAAAGACTCACTCAGTCAGAGGCGCAGCTCGATCAGATAGAGGACCAGCTTAGCAATACAAAGATCGTGTCACCGATCGATGGGGTTGTCACAAGCCTCGACATCAAAGTCGGCGAAACGGCGATTGCGAGTTCTACGAACATCCCCGGCTCATCACTCATGACTATCGCAAATCCTGCGAGCATCTACACAGAAGTGCTCGTTGATGAGGCCGATGTCGCCAACATAGCCATCGGCCAGCGCGTCGAGATTGTCGCCATCGCGTATCCCGATCAGCCAATGATTGGCACAGTTCGCTACATCGCCAACACGGCAAAAATTGCACCGGGGCGCCAAGGACTAAGCTTCACCGTAAAAATCGATATCGTCGATGCCGGAGAAGTCACTCTCAGACCCGGCATGTCCTGCCGCGCGGAGATCTTCACGCGCCAAGATCAGAGTGTCACGGCAGTGCCACTGCAGGCGATAATCTTCGAGGAAGACCGCGCAGCGCTGCGCAATGACTACTTTGTGTTCGTTAACGACAACGGCGTCGCCCGCAAAACTAAAATCGAGGTCGGGATTTCAGACGACGAATATCAGGAGCTGCTCACCGGCATCGAGGGCGATGTCGAAATTGTCGTGGGCCCCGATGAAGAGCTGCGTCATCTCCTCGAAGGCGACGAACTCGACGCTAGGCGACTGGAGCAATAGCCCCCATGGCGCTAATTGAGCTAACTCAAGTCACCAAATACTATGAGATGGGCAATCAGGTTGTGCGCGCCCTCGACGGCATCGATATCGCAGTCGGGGTGAACGATTACATGGCGTTTATTGGCAGCTCCGGTTCGGGCAAATCGACGATGCTCAACATTCTGGGCTGCTTGGATAAACCGACCAGTGGGCAATACCACCTTAATGGCAAAAACGTCGAGACCCTCGACCAGAACCAGCTCTCTGAAATTCGTAATCTCGAAATCGGTTTCATTTTTCAAAGCTTTAATCTGCTGCCGCGCTCCACTGCGCTCGCTAATGTCATGCAGCCACTAATTTATCGCGCTGTTGGCTATCGCGAGCGCAAGAAACGCGCGCTAGAAGCGCTTGCGCGGGTCGGCCTGAGTGACCGAGTTGATCACCTGCCAAACCAGCTATCGGGCGGTCAGCGCCAGCGCGTTGCTATCGCTCGCGCGCTCGTAACCAAGCCTTCGATCTTGTTGGCAGACGAGCCCACGGGCAATTTGGATTCGAAGACTACCGTCGAAATCATGGCGCTGTTCGACGAACTCCACAGCGAGGGGCAAACGCTTATTGTCGTGACGCACGAAGATGAAATCGCACAGCATTGCCACCGCGTCGTCGAAATGAAAGACGGCAGTATCGCCAATGACAGCGGGCCTTCGAGCAACCAAAGCCAGCCGGAAGCGAGTCGCTAATGTTTTTCGCCTTATTCGAGAGCTCTCGCGCCGCCTTCGTGTCGATATTTGCGCATGGACTGCGCAGCTTTCTCACGACGCTCGGCATCGTGATTGGTGTCGCCAGTGTCATCGCGGTGGTATCGGTAACCCAGGGCATGAGCGCGTTTATTGGCGATACTTTCTCGAGCCTCGGCTCAAACAGTTTAACGATCGAGTCCTACACGCCGCTGGAAGATCAGATGAAAGGCATCCGCGCGCGGCTCACCCCGAGTGACTTGGAGCTTATTGAGAAACGTGCCGACGGCATCGCCTCAATCACGCCTATTTTGTATGCCAACCGCGCCTCGCAGGTAAAATACGGCTCGCAGACGGCATTTAGCCAGATATTCGGCACGACCTATGCGTTTCAAGATGTCTCGCAGTCTTACATGCGCGCAGGGCGCTTTATCGCACAAAGCGACAACGAAACGCGGCGACGCGTCGTCGTCATTGGCGATAAGGTGAGGGAAAACCTGAGCCTGCCTGAAAACCCTGTGAACGAGTTTGTCGAAATAGGTGGCGAGTGGTTAAAAGTAGTTGGCCTGCTCGAACCCAAGGGCGACCTCATGGGCTTTAACCAAGACGATCTGGTGATTATGCCGTTCAATACTATGCGCAGCATTCAGGGAAATCAGGCTCGCTCCGATATTCAGATTCAGCTTAGCCTCACCGAACAGGCCGACATCGAGACAATTTCACAGCAGCTCACCTCCCTGCTGCGCAACGCACATGGGTTAAGTGGCGAAGACGACGATGACTTCACCATTCAAACCTCTGAGCAGCTAATGGAAACCTTCGATTCGATCATCAATATGGTCACTATCGTCGTAGGTGGCATTGTGAGCATCTCTCTGCTTGTCGGCGGAATTGGCATCATGAATATCATGCTCGTTTCAGTCACAGAGCGCACGCGCGAGATAGGTATTTGTAAGGCGATCGGGGCGAAACGACATCACATCCTGATGCAGTTTCTCATCGAGGCGCTATTGCTTTCCTTGCTCGGTGGGCTTATCGGTCTGGCGATTGGCTATGCGCTCGGCAATCTTATTTCGAGCAGTATTCCAGGGTTTCCACCGGCGACCATTCCCCTCTGGTCAATTGCATTAGCGCTCGGTTTCTCGGGATTTGTTGGCGTGTTGTTTGGCATCCTTCCGGCTGCCAAGGCCGCAAACTTGGATCCCATCGACGCGCTGCGCTACGAGTAGATCAGCACCCTAGTGATTTAAGCTTGCCTGCCATTCGAAGTAGCGCTCGCTTATTTCCTCCGGCCGCTCGAGAGGAAGCAGATGCCCCGCGCCTTCGAGCTCATGATACCGCCCAGCCCCGCACACGCGCTGCCAGCGCAGCCATTCGCGCTGCGCAAGGGTATTCGACTTTCCCCCTCTAAAGCCCAGAACAGGCACATCTAATGCCGCTAAGCGCGGCCAGACGTTGTGCACAAGGGCGTAACAGCGCGCCTCCCACTCTTTGCTAAAACGAAGTGTAACGCCTTCGTCTGGGTGGTCCGTCGTGCTGTGTTCGACCAGATCCCACAGTCCTTCGTCAGAAAACCCCTTGAAGACTGCTTTGGGGCGAAAATGATCAAACACGCGCTGCTTGTCTGGCCACCGGTCGACTCGGTTCAGTGCGCGTTGTATCGGCGGCACTCTGCTGGGAAAGAATTTACCGATCTGCCTCAAGCCAAACTGCCAAGCATTTGGCAAAAGTACCGGTTCCATAAGCGCGAGACTCAGGAAGGCCTCCGGCCGCAGCTTGTGCGCGAGCAGCAAGGTCGAGCCCCCCATCGAATGCCCAAGGCCATGCACAGGCTCGTCTAATTCGTCGAGAAGCTCGGCAACATCGTCGGCGAAG
>JAFMKB010000043.1 GCA_017853205.1 Gammaproteobacteria bacterium | reverse complement strand
GAAACGAATCAGCGACCACAATGGCTTCCCCAGCAAGGCTAAGCGGTAGTATCGCGAGCGGCCGCGGGGCAGGGCCTCCAACTACTTTAGCGCTGTCGTACACATCAAATTTGGATTCATGGCAGGGGCAGGCCATAAGTAAATCGTCGGGGTCCCAATTGGTTACATCGCAGCCCGTGTGCGTGCATACAGCAGAGTAGGCAATAACGCCCTCAGCGGTGAGGCCGGCGATTTCGCTATCGAGCTTGGCTAAGTCTAACTTCGTTACCATGACGCGATTGAGTCGGGAGCCATCGCGAAGGGTGTTAGTCTCTGGCTCTTTTGCGAGCGCGGCGATGGGTCGCTGGTTGAGCGTCAACATCGCAGGAGTGATGCGCTCGCCGTTTCTATCTCCTCCGTCGAAAACCAGCCAGTCCCCTTCCTTTGGGCGAGCGCGGTTAGGAGGTTGGCCGAGAACAGAGGTAGGAATCACGATCCCAGTCATTACTCCAGTTCGAAGGAGTTTTCGACGGGTTAGCGTTTTCTTCTGCTTTTCAGTATTGGCCATCGCACTGATTTCTGGTCTCTAGATATCAGAAAACTAGCAGACCGATGGCTGACGAGCAATTAGAAATTCCACATGACTCTCGTGTAGAAATTCCTTCCGAGTCCAGGCATTCTCGTTCGAGCAGCTATGTCCGGATTGAATGCTCGGTTATAGGCTGCGAGATGATCGAGATAGCTTTCATCGAGTAGATTTTCGGCGCCGATGCTGACCTCAACTCCTTCGATTATTTCAGACCTCGCCATGAGATTAACTAGCGAATAGCCGTCTGTAGACAGCTCAGAATTCGTGACTGAAATACGGTCCTGATCGGCATACGTCACGCTCTCAATAGAGCCCGTCCAGCCGTTGCCGCGATAATCGAGCGCGACCAGAAAATTGTCTGGAGAGACTCGATAAAGGTTGTCGTTAATGTCGCGCCTGTCAGCCCGAACGATATTCACAATCGCGCGCAAGGTCACTGCTTCATTGATCGTGAAATTTGACTCGATATCAAGGCCGTAGAAACGCGCATCTACATTGCTAAACTGGAGCGGGTTGGGCATTCCCATACCCATGTTCGCCATCATTTGCGCAAAGTTATTTGCCAGCATGTTGGTTGAGGGAGTGCCTTGGATATAGTCTGAAACACGCTTATAGAATAGTCGAGGATAGAAGCCATATGACGCGTTTTCCAGGTCTAAACCAAGTTCAATTTCATGCGCGACTTCGGGATTCAGGTTGGGGTTACCTGTGTAGGTTTTTCCATCAGCAAGACCCCCAGTCGCTTCTAACGGTATCCACAGGTATCTCTCTTGGTACGACGGCGAACGCGTTTTTCGAGCGGCTCCGACATACCACGTGGCATCGCCATTTGTCTCATAGCTAAGGCGGACGAAGGCGTCTACATTAGTGTCTGTTTGCGCCAAATTATCATTGTTGAATTGTGTTGATAGGGCGCCAGCGAGCCTGTTCATCATTACGGGCATGCCCATCATCATATTCATCGGGTTGAGATTTGCTGAGACCGGCACGGAATCCATGCTGATATGATTAACCCGCAGACCAGCTTCGAGCCCAGTTTTAGGGTTTAATGAAATTTCGCGCTCGACGAATGCACCAACGATGTCGCGGTTAACATCATTAAAGTTTGAGATATAGAAAGGCATCGAGTTTGGATTAGTAATGATTGAGCGGTGCTCGGCGAAGTGTCCGTCTAGCCCGTATAACCAGGATCCGTTGTCAGCAAACAGCTCATAGTTGAGAGCAAAACCGTAGTTCTCGCTCACCGCCCAGTTTCGTCGAAAGCGCATGGGGTCGTCAGTCGATGACGCTGTCTGTGGCGGGCGACGCAGGTGGTAGTTAGTCATCCAGTGTTCGTTGTCACTCGCTGAAAGTTCGGCGGTAAAGACGCCTGAATTAGATGTATAGGTGTAGCGCGATCGGAATAGGTCACTGTCGATCGAAAGGATGTCCATAGGCAAAGAAGCGGTTCCCGCGTCTTTAGTGTTGTTACGCGCGAAGTCGATGCTGAATTCATGCGGACCCTGTGCGTAGCTATAGCCCAAATCAAAGCGCTCACGGTCATATTCCGAGGGCGTGATCTTCCCATCAGGGAACTCAAGGTCGCCGGCACTCTCTTGCATCACAAATCCGCGCAAGATATGTGTATCGTTGGCTACTGAAAAAAAGCCGCTTAGTACATCGCCGCTGTTAACAGACTGCGCACCAGCATAGGCGCGGCCGCTTACCGTAAACTCGGAGCTCGTCCCGAAATCACCCGCATAAGTCTTAGCTTCAACATAACCGCCAATAGTCTCTTGGCCCTTGCTTACTGGTACGATGCCTCGATTGATGGTGAGCGATTGGAGTATCGCAACCGGGGCATAGTGAAGAGGAGCGTCCATTGCATTGGGCCCCGCACCATTTATTTGGGCACCGTCAACAGAGACTCGGATTCGGTCGCCGAACATTCCCCGATACTGAGCGATTCCGGTTAGCTCCCCATTCTTGTTGACGTTCGCCCCAGGCATTTTGCGCAACAGCTGCGCGGTATCTGGCGTGGCAACAAGCGTATCGTCAACAATGACGGTGTGAGAATCCCGAACTCCAACAACGGTGATTTCTTCGATTCGCTGACCATCTTGCGCGAAAGTTTGGTTGGCAAGCGGTGCAGCCATGGCGAAGGCTATTGCCAATGATTTTTTCGCGACATTCATGTTCGTCTCCTTGTTACTTCTTTTTAGCATGGGCGTAGTTTCATCGCGTGCAAGCGCGGCCTTATGAATCGCGCAATTCTACGGAAATTTTGCGAGCACGAGGTGCGACATGATGTCGCACTATCGGCTGCGTAATGCCTGATAAGGAGTTTGATCAGTTCGCTAACGCCATCAGATTGGGGTTGTTTTGGGGATCTCGGGTGCCACGTAAAGAGTTGCCGAATTGCTCCGCGTCGCGCATTATGACTGCCTAATATCGCGATATTTTCTCGCGCGGCGCTGCGTTTGGAAAAGATTGGACACTACATATGGAATCCCTGCTCGCCATTTCGCCTTCGCTGCTTGCCCTTGTCATGGCGTTTACCACGAGGCGCGTTATTCTCTCCCTCTTCAGCGCAGTAGCCTTGGGTTTCTTGATTCTCAACGACTATGCGCTGCTAAGCACATCAATCGCAGTGTTCGAGCAGGGCATTTTTCAGCAGCTTCAGGGAAGTAATGCGCAGATCGTCATCGTTATTACAGTAATCTCGGGTTTTATCTATCTCTTAGAAGCCTCAAGCACTATGCGAGCCTTCTCGAGCTTTATGGGGAGTCGCGTGCGTTCTGCGGCTAAACTCAAGTTAAGCACGCTGTTTTCGGGAATCCTTATTTTCTTTACCGATTCGGGCAACTCTCTTATTTTGGGGCCGGTCTATCGACCCGTTTTCGATAAGCTGAGAATCTGTCGCGAGAAACTCGCATACATAATTGACTCTACCTCGTCTCCCGTGTGTGTCTTGATTCCTATCATCAGTTGGGGCGCCTATACCATGGGGCTGATGGAGCAGGCATACACCAACGAAGGCATTGATAAAGATGGCTTCACTGCATTTCGGGAAGTATGGTTCTATCAGCTTTATCCGCTACTCACCCTAGGCGGTGTGTTTTTTGTCGCATTGTTTAATGTCTACCTTGGTCGCATGGCGACCGCACAGCGTGCATTACTAAGAGGCGAGCTTGTCTATGACGACAGCAGCGAAGCAGGCAATGAACTATCTCCGACACTGCAACGCTTTGGCGCGCGGATAGTGGGTGCAGCACTCGGTACGCTTTTTATTTCGATGCTGCTGTTGTTTACTCTTTTCATCGCGCGTAATGGCGGCCTCGATGGTCCGACAATTCGAGTAACACTAGCGCTGTCGTATACGACTGCAACACTCGTAACTATGATTGCTCTCAGTCGACTCAAGCTGTTTAGTTTTACCCAGAGTTCAACAAGTTTCTTTGCCGGCATGGGCAAGATCATGCCTATTTTATGTATTCTAATTTTGGCATGGACGCTAAGCGACGTGCTGACCGAGCTCGAAACCGGCAAAGCGATTGCCGCACTACTCGAGGCTATAAATTTTCCGACGTGGATGCTCGCAAGTATGATTTTTCTGATCGGCGCGGCACTGTCACTAGCCACCGGCTCATCATGGGGCACTTTTGCGCTGGTGATTCCAATTGTAGTACCAATCGCCGCGGCGCTCGATGCATCTATTCCCATTTGCCTGGGGGCGGCGCTTAGCGGCGGTTTATTTGGTGATCAAACATCACCTATTTCTGATACTACTGTTTTGTCTTCGATGTCTTCGGGTGTTAATCACATGGCGCATGTCGAAACGCAGATTCCGTATGCGCTCATCGCGGCTAATTTTGCGTTTGTTGGCTTCATTTTTGCGTCGCTTACCCACGCACTCGACATACCGGCTCTATCGGTCTCATTGATGTTTATTCTAATGGGCGTAACGTATTTTATGCTGTCGAGGATGCGCCTTGGCCGCCTCTAGTTCGAGTTGAGTGAATGTGAAAAATCTTTGGTTAAGAAAAGAAGACAAGACCGGTGAACGCCGGGTGCCGATAACGCCGGCAGAGGTGGTTCGCCTCGTGCAGGCCGGAGTGAGAGTTACTGTTGAGCGCTGCAGCGAACGCTGCTATACCGACGCGGACTACGCAGCGGCTGGGGCGGTGCTTACCGACGCCGTCTGGCAGCAGGCGCCGCTAGACACCGTGGTGATTGCGTTAAAAGAGCTCGCCGATTCGGCTGAGCCGGTTGCGCATACGCAAATTCATTTCTCACATACGTTTAAAGACCAAGAGGGAGCGATGGATACGCTTGCACGCTACGCGCGTGGAGGCGGAGCTATCTTAGATCTGGAATTTTTGTTCGATAACCAAGGCAGGCGAGTTGCTGCTTTTGGCTATTGGGCAGGCTATGTCGGTGCAGCAGTTGGACTTTTGGGCGTAGCTCATTACTCACGAAAAAGCATCGACTTTCCCGCGCTGCAACCATTCTCTGATCGAGATACGCTGCTAAATACTGTCGACACTGCGCTTCAAGAGTCGGGCTGGGCCGACGGTTCGCTGAGTGTGCTGATAATGGGTGCTCTCGGGCGGTGTGGTTCGGGTGCGCGTGATTTGATCGCAAGTCTCAAGTCTGAGGTGCGTGTGACCGCATGGGATTTGCCTGAGTTTACGGCTGCGGATAAGCCTCTCAGAGAAAGTTTGGCGCACGAATTATTCGTCAATTGCGTTTATCTGCGCGAGCCGATCGCCCCAATGATTGATGCGGACTTGCTTGCCGATAACGGTAGGCTAAAGATCATTAGCGATGTCAGCTGCGATCCCACGAGTACCGACAATCCAATCAGAGTCTATGATGCGATTACGCATTTGCACGCGCCGTTTGTTCGAGCACGCGGCGAAGGCCAAGCGGTGTATGTGCAGGCGATTGATCATCTACCAACGCTGTTACCGCGCGAGTCTTCGCAGGAATATGCGGCTGCATTGTTTCCCTATTTGTTCGATTTCATGACGTCCGATGTTCCTAGCCCGACGTGGGTGGAAGCGAGGCAACGTTTCGATCAGGCTCTAGTTAGGTACGGACTTCGCTAGACAGTGATAAGTTTTTAAATAGGAGGCGAGTTGATGATTTTTTTATATCTAAGCAAGCGTGCCAAAGATGCAGCGTTGTTCGCTCTTTTGGTGAGTGCGCTTGCGCTCGCGACGCCACTCCCTGCTGCGGATAGTGTCCCGTTTGCCGGTCAGGCGAGACATAACGTGAAGGTAACTCGTCTCCTTGATGCGCCGATAATAAGCCCCGAAACCGACCCGAGCATTGGCAGTAATATTCAAGGCCCCTCTTTAATTCGAGTGCCCGACTGGGTCAGAGACCCGTTGGGTAAGTACTATCTTTATTTCGCCGATCATAAAGGGCAATACATAAGATTAGCCTATGCAGACGAGGTAACAGGCCCTTGGAAGGTTCATGTGCCTGGCAGTTTGCGTATCGAACAGTCCTTTTTTGCTGTATCGCGTCCGCCGATCGCAGCGGATCGGCTCGCTGAGCTCGTTGCCGCGCGGGAAGCGAGCGGTGTTCGCGTGTCTCATGACTATGCGAAAGAATTGACTGAGCCGCATATCGCTTCGCCCGATGTTCATGTAGACGAAGAGAATCAAAGAATCATTATGTATTTTCATGGCCTCGAAGCGGCTGCCAGACAGCATTCGCGCGTCGCAGTTTCTGAAAATGGAATCGACTTCGAGACGCTGCCTGGCGATATAGGCCGCACTTATTATCGCGCGTTCAAATGGGGTGGGATGACCTATGCCGTCGCCATGCCAGGGCAGTTTTATCGCTCTAAAGATGGACTGACAAATTTTGAAGCAGGCCCTCTTCTTTTTGAAAGCACGATGCGCCACTCTGCGGTCCTTGTTCGCGATGGCAAACTGTTTGTTTTTTGGACACGAGTTGGTGATGCGCCGGAAGCCATTCTGTTGAGTACGATCGAACTTACCGACGACTGGAATGACTGGCAGGAGTCGCCCGAGGTTGAGGTGCTGAGAGCGGAGTTTGATTGGGAGGGAGCGGATGCTCCGGTAGAGCCGTCCGTTCGCTCTACAGCCTATGGGCACGTTAATCAGTTGCGAGATCCCGCTCTGTATGTCGAGGATGGAGTTGTCTATCTTCTCTACGCTGTTGCGGGCGAGAGCGGTATCGCGTTGGCGCGTGTGAGTTTTTGATAAGCGATAGATATTTCCTATATTAAGTTCTGTTTTTTTCGGTCTATTCTCTGAAGCGATCTAGCAATATTGATCTAGGCGTTTAACTCTCACCGAGCCTAGAGAATAGTATGATCGATACGTTGCCTCGCGCTGCTTTGCTTCAGCTTCAGTTTAGGCGAAATAGATTTCGAGCTGATAGGCTTGCCGCGGCTCATTGAGCAATTATTGATTGGCAATGGCCGCACCGCGTCACTCTTGGTGCTCTGGAGTGGCTATTTGGCGTTTTTACTCCGGCAGCCTGTCAATTTATCAGAGCTAATACACCGGCAGTTTGATTCCGGGCTTTCTCGCTATTTGTTTGTGTCTGCAGGCCTTCTACTGACCGGGGCGCTAATTGATCGAGGACTCTTCACGCCCGATCACCCAAGGCTTTTCGAAGAGCTGCTAGAGGTTAATGCCTATGCTTTGCTGGTTATTCCAGCAGCCAAATCCATCGTAACTAGCGTGCGAAAGTCTCAGGATAATTCGATCGAAGCGCACGAATAGGACAGCGTCACTGCGGCAGATTGAGCGGATTCTTACGGCATCTCGGCAACTCTGTTTTTAAAAGTTAGAGTTTCTTTCTTCTGCGCTATTCCTCTCGTCGACTCGGCTGTCGCTTAGGGCGGTGCCCTCGTCCACGGGTTGCTCCTCGGCGGCCGTGCGGTGCTCGTCTCTTCGGGCAACGCTAAGCCAGTCAAGCGAAACGCCAGAGACCGTATTAACCCTCGACACACGGAAAACAATTTCAAGAAGTTTTGGGCGCCGCCTCAGATGAGGTTCTTCAAGCCGGCGGATAAAGTACGCTACGACTGCCAAGCGCAGAATGGTCGTTGTGATGAAGACGATGAAAAGATCACTCGGCATTTGCCAGCTCTGCGCAATAGTCTCGGCGATTCTAGGTGCATGACTCGCTAAATAGCCGCCAAAAATTCCGCCAAGGCAGACTGCCAAAGCACTTGTGCCAGACTGGATCGCCGCGTAAAGCGCGAAGTTCGTCTGATGTGGGCGGATGTCATAGAGATAGTTTGCCGTGCTCAAGGTAAAGCCGCTCCAAAATACACCCGAGACAATTTGCACGAAAATAAGGTAGTACTGGTTTGGGCTGAGCATCCATAGGACCGGAATGACCGGAATGCTCGCCGCACAGATGACCATAACCCAATGATTTCCGAACCTATCACTCAAGCGACCCCAACGACGCAGAAAGAAGAACTGCGTCGCGATAGAGGCAACGCTGTTAAAGCTAAATTGCAAATAAGTAAACTGGAGATCACGTAGCATATACACGGCAAAGAATGGCGCAGACACGGCGACGGCGCCCTGCAGTGTGGCGACAAAAAGACTGTAATTTCTGAAGGTGGGGTCTTTCAGTGATGTTTTTATGTGCAGCCAGCTGTCACGAAGCCGCATTGTATCTGCTCCTGTTCGCCGCTCCGGGTCATGCATCAGGCCCAATAGGATGGCTGACAGTAGGCGACCAATAGCCGCGGCGCTAAAAAGGATAAAGAACCCTGTCCAGGTAGAACTAGCGCGCGTGCTTGCATTGAGTAATACGCCTCCGAGCACGAAGATAATTAACGTTGTCAGCATAGTCAGGCGCGAGCGTGAAGCGAAAAACACACCGCGGGTTTGTTTTGGAACAAGGCCTCCCATCCATGCACGCCAATGCGGCTGCACAATGTTAATGCAGGTGAAGTAGGCAATAGAGAGGCTTATAAGTAGAGTGACCTGGCTTAAAGGTAAAAATTGTGCTGACACGGGAAGCGCTACCGCGGCCATGCCGGCGACAATGGCGCTCTGCAGGAATGCCGTGCCCACAACTAAAGGTTTACGCGCAATGTACCCGCCAAGCCAGACCGAGACGATCTGCATGACCGCACCCGCGAGCTGCGGAAGCGCAGTTAGCCACCCGAGTTGGACAGCTGAGGCTTTAAGATAGATTGCAAAGGCGTTGAGGAAGTTGTCACTCGTCGCAGTCATCAGCCCTGAGGCAACGGCCTCTTGCTGCGAATAGCGTAATGTTTTCCGTAGGCGAGGGCGATGCTGCATGGCGCGACACTGCGAGAATTGATGATCGCTATCTTATCGCCATTCGCGAGATTCGCATGATGATTATTTTCTTTTTCAGGGTCTTTCCATGCTAAACACTGAGTCGGCGTCAACGCGCGCATAGTCGTTATAGCCAAGTCGGCTGATGATGCCCATTTTTCTGACGTCGACGAGACCCTCATCGGTGAGCATAGAATCATCGATATGGATACCGACTACCTCGCCGAAAATCACGCGGTAATTGTCCGCTTCGGTCCAGCCGGGGACTTCGACACTTTTGATATATCGGCATTCAAGGTGCACAGGCGCTTCGGCAATGCGAGGCGCTTTAACGAGTTGTGAAGGGATTGCGGTAAGTCCCGACAGCGCGATTTCATCGACTTCGGGGCCCGCAGTCACAGAGCTCTGGTTCATTGCGTCGCGGGTCTCCCAAGTCGCAAGATTGCAAACAAAATCGCCAGTTTGTTCGATGTTGCGAGCCGAGTCTTTTAACCGGTCGTCGTTTGCGCCGGCGCCGGCCGAAAACATCACAGTCGGCGGCTGATAGCTCACGGCATTAAAGAAGCTGTAGGGCGCGAGATTATGAATGCCGGCGGCGTCTACCGAGCTTATCCAACCGATAGGCCTTGGCACGATGAGACTGTTAAACGGGTTTTTAGCAAGGCCGTGGTTTTTCTTCTTTGGCTCATAAAACATGTCGGGGATGACTCCTGAGGGTGCGGGGTTACACGCAGACGATAGCGCGTCTTCACGTGGTTGAACAGGACGTAGGCAGACTGGGGAGAGGCTCGGTGTTCGGAAAAAACGATCACGCTAATCGAAACAAAGCGTTATCCCGATGCTGCTTTGGACGCTATCCTGCGCACTGTAAAAATCATCTACTTAGGTGATCTGTTCGTTTACCTTGAAGAATCGCCGGCTTACACACCGGTTTAATTGGTTAATAATTAACGGAGGCATCTCGTATGCTTAAGAAATCTCTCGTTCTCGCCACGGCGATCTCGCTTGGCTTGTCTACACTTGCCGCGGTTAGCCCTGCGGTTGCTCAAGACGGTGTCGCCAACAACGACTACTGGTGGCCCAACCGACTGAACCTCGATCCGCTTCGCGACAACGACCCTGCGTCCAATCCACTGGGCGCCGATTTTGACTATGCCGAAGCGTTCGCGCAGCTCGACATTGATGCTCTGAAGGCAGACCTCATCGATGTGATGACAACTTCGCAGGATTGGTGGCCAGCCGACTACGGACATTACGGTCCTTTCTTTATCCGTATGGCCTGGCACAGCGCAGGTACTTACCGGGTGAGCGATGGCCGTGGTGGTGCCTATGGCGGCATGCAGCGCTTCGCACCACTCAATAGCTGGCCAGACAACACCAACCTCGACAAGGCTCAGCGTCTTCTGTGGCCCATCAAGCAAAAGTACGGCAACCATATTTCGTGGGGAGACCTGATGGTATTGGCCGGGACTGTCGCGATGGAGTCTATGGGCTTTAAAACAGCTGGCTTCGCCGGTGGACGTGTGGACTCATGGGAGCCTGAGGAAGTGTACTGGGGTCCTGAGGGCGAGTGGCTTGCAGACGAGCGTTACGAAGGGGATCGAGAACTCAGAGATGGGCTCGGCGCCGTGCAGATGGGGCTGATTTATGTGAATCCGGAGGGTCCTAACGGCAATCCTGATCCGCTAGCAGCGGCGCACGATATTCGCGAAACATTCGGCCGCATGGCGATGAATGACGAAGAAACTGTGGCGCTAATCGCCGGTGGTCATACCTTTGGTAAGGCACATGGTGCTGCGAAACCTCAGGGCAACGTCGGCGTAGAGCCTGAGGGCGCGAGCATTGAAGAGCAGGGTCTCGGTTGGAAAAACACCTACGGCACAGGCAATGGGGCAGACACCATTACTAGCGGCTTAGAAGGCGCATGGACAGTCAACCCTGCAGCGTGGACGCATAACTATCTCGAAAACCTCTACGCCTATGACTGGGAGCAAACGCGCAGCCCGGCCGGAGCAATCCAGTGGGTACCAAAAGGCGGAGCAGCATCGAATTTAGTGCCGGATGCTCACGACCCATCTAAGCGTCACGCGCCGATCATGTTCACAACCGATCTCGCGCTTAAGGAGGATCCTATCTATCGTGAAATTACATCGCGCTGGCTGGAAAACCCTGAAGAGTTTGCGGATGCGTTCGCACGCGCTTGGTTTAAGCTGACTCATCGTGACATGGGGCCAAGCACACGCTACTTGGGTTCGCTCGTGCCTACCGATGAGCTTGTATGGCAGGATCCTGTGCCCGCGGCCGAATACGCTGAGATCAACGATCGAGATACCGCTAAGTTGAAGGCTGCTGTACTCGAATCGGGTTTGTCGACTTCTGAACTGGTGCGCACTGCGTGGGCTTCGGCTTCTACATTCCGCGGCACTGACTTCCGCGGTGGGGCTAACGGTGCACGCATCCGTCTCGCGCCTCAAAAGGACTGGGAAGCAAACAATCCTGCCGAAGTCGAGAAGGTGATTGGCGTTCTCGAGACAATTCAGGCCGAGTTCAATGAAGAGAGCCGTCGCCGCAAGGTCTCGCTGGCTGACCTTATTGTGTTAGCAGGGTCTGCCGCGGTTGAGCAAGCTGCGAAGGAGGCGGGTCATTCGGTAGAAGTCGCCTTCACGCCGGGTCGCACAGACGCCACGCAGGATCATACTGACGTCAATTCGTTCGCCGTGCTCGAGCCAGACTACGATGCGTTCCGCAATTACTTTGCCGAAGGCACGCGCCTCTCACCAGCGCGCGCGCTTATTGAGAAAGCCGATCGCTTAACGCTAACGGTGCCAGAAATGACCGTGCTACTTGGCGGAATGCGCTCGCTCGATGCGAATGTGGGCGGTGCGGCACACGGGGTGTTTACTGATCGTGCCGGCACACTGACGAACGACTTCTTTGTCAACTTACTAGACATGTCGACTGTGTGGGCGAAGGCCGATCAGGAAGGCGTCTACGAAGGCAGAGATCGTGACACGGGTGAAATTAAGTGGACAGCGACGCCTGTTGACTTAATTTTCGGTTCGAATACTGAGCTACGCGCAGTCGCTGAGGTTTATGCGATGGCGGGTTCTGAGCAGAAATTTGTTGAGGACTTTGCTGCGGCGTGGACAAAGGTTATGAACCTCGACCGATTCGACCTCTAAAAGCGCTTTGCTGCTACTCTCGCCTGAAAATGGCGAGAGTAGTGCAGGCAAACCGCCTACTAATCAAATCCTACAAAATGCACGAAATCTTCCTCATTCGCTCTCGTCGCTTTTACCTTGTTGGCAGAGAAATCATCGTTCGGATACCCCATCGCAATGCAGGTAAGGATATTCTGAGTTTCAGGAATGCCCGCATGTTCGCGAACCACTGGTGTCTGCATAACACCTTGACCGTTAATTACGGTGCCTAGCCCTCGCTCCCACGCAGCAAGACAAATGGCGTGTGAAATAGCGCCAAGGTCAAACTGAGCAATCGCTGCGGGTTCGAGAATCTTGTCATAGGTGAGCACAATAGAAACCGGCGCATCGAATTGGCGAAAGCCGCGCATCACCCAATCTTGTCTCATTTCTTTGTCGTCGCGGGCTATACCCATCGCGGCAAAAAGCTGTTTAGCGATCTCTACCTGTCGTTCCCGATGAATGCCTTCGTAGGCTTCTTTGGTTGGAAAGTCGCGCTGTGGCTTTATGCCAGCCAGCATTCGTTCGGTATTACCTTGGCGAATTTTGTCTAGCGGTTCGCCGGTGACTACATAAAGATTCCAAGGCTGAGTGTTCATCGACGAAGGTGCGCCTTTCGCAATATCGATAATCTCTTGAATGATCTTTTTGGGGACGGGATCGGTCTTGTAACCGCGCACGCTGCGACGGGTACGGACGAGTGTTTCAAAATCCATCGTATTGCATCTCCTGCGTTCTATTATTTCATTGTTTTAGCGGGCTATGCGCCTGCAGCGTTGGCTTTTTCTACAGCCTTCGAATCTAGGCGCAGCTGCCTTACGAACTCGACAGAGAAAGGATCGGGGAATACGTCTTCCTCGCCTGTGGCGAGCGCATTAAAAACATGCGTGGCAACGGAATCGGGGGAGGCTTTGTCAAAGGGTAGGTGTTTAGCCATGTCGGTGTCGATGGGACCAGGATAGACACCGATGACGAGCGTATTTTGTTTTGCGAGCTCTGCGCGAAGCGCCTGTGTGAGCGAGTGGCCGGCTGCCTTTGATGCAGAATAGCCGGGGGCAAAGGCAAAACTGCACAGTCCCGAGATGGAGAGAATGTTGACAATAGCGCCGCCGCCATTGGCTTTGACTATCGGCGCGAACGCGACCGACATTTTCATCGTGCCAAAATAATTGATATCCATTTCCATGCGCTTCGGTGCTTCATCGTTCGCTGCGACTATCGCACCGCCACCGCCAGCACCGGCATTATTAATTAGCACGTTCACATCTTGAGCTGCGGCTGCGACGGCATCAACCTGCTCTTGGCTGCAGATATCGAGAGTCAGTAAAACGACGCGGTCACGATTGGCTGCAGCAAGGTCAGCAAGGCCTTCGGTGTTGCGGGCTGTAGCATAGACTTTGGCCGCGCCGAGTTCGAGAGCCTTCTCAACGAAGCTTTTGCCTATGCCGCGGTTAGATCCGGTGACGAGAACAACTTTGTCCTTGATATCTACTGTGAGCATGAAAAATCCTTTGTAGTGCGTTAAGTATAAGTAGAGACCTGTGTTCCAGCAGCGCTGATTTCTTCGCCGATTTATCGCTGTTCGTTGAGTGCGTAAAGATAGCACTGCACGGGCTCGCCGTTATCGGGGTAAGCAGTGGTTTCGACACGTCGGTAGTCTGCGCCTTCAAACTCGTCTAGTTCGTCCCAAAAATCCGGCAGCTCAGGCGACTCGAAGAGAAACCCACTTACGGGTTCAGAGCCAATGAGTTTAATCGCGGGATAGCCCATCGTTGCGCCCCAACCTTCTGGATGCACTTGTCCGGTCACGGTGGCAGTCTGCCAAGAGCCCGAGAGAGGAGCAAGAATGTGCGCATTGGGCTGATTGGGAGCTAGCGTTCCGTAGACGAAAAGTCGATTCTCAATTTGCATAGAATAAGCCTCATTAGAGTGGATGAGAGCTAAGGGGAGTTTAAAGAGGGATCGAACGTTGAGGCGGCGGGCTCTGTAGCCGCGACGCACTCGGTCTTCTGGGGCTCACGCAGGAGGGCTGCAAAGCCTCACTCAAATCAATTTTAGAACAACCAAACCGCCAACATGTAGGCGAGCAGCGCTAGGCCGACTAAGGTCACACCAATAACGATGTTTGCACCTGTATTTGAATCTTGGTCGTGGTCATGAGCTGACATAATGGTTTCCTTGAAAATGCGCACAAGTGAGATGAAATTAAGGCGATTACTATAATGATTTGGGGTCGTTTTGGGTAGCCTTTTCGTGCCATAAGGTTAAGTGTTCTGCTGCGACGACGGTAATGAGGGCGTAGAAAGGCAGGAAAAAACGATCCCACCCCTGCACCAGAGGGAAAAGCACAAGAAAAGCCGCAAACAGGGGTAAACAGAGCAGGGAGATATGCGACAGGGAGATCAATGCTCTTGGTGTTAATGCCTCTGTATAAAGGCGTCGAATCTTCCCTTGCAGGCAGAGAATCAGAAGCAGGACGAAGAAGGGCATTGAGGTGCTGATCGTCGCGCCGCTGGCCACCACTTGCAGTATCGCCGAACGCACGACAGCCCAGTAAATCTCGATAGAGAAGGGCGCCGCGAAGTTTGGGATATCGACTTGGCTTTCGACAAACGTGTGATAGAACAGTCGCCACCATGAATAGTCGAATAAGCCATTGATCGTAAAATAGAGCGCGCTGCTTACTACTAGCCCGCCGGTGAACAGTAATACAGTGGGGCTGCGGATCGAGGCGTCCTGCGCGTAGGCGCTCCAGCTCTGCCAGAGAAGGACTAAGCCTGCGAAAAGAATATTGTTGGTGCGCACGCAGATCGATGCGACGAGTAACAACACTGCGACTCGAAGCCACCTTTTATGGGCTAATGCGTAAAGCGCCGCAAAAATAATGAGCGCGGACAGGTTGTCGGGTACCGGAACACGGCTGAGATCGGCCAGGCGCCCGACAACGGCGAAAACCACGACGATTAAGGCAGCGCTCAACGTGCTGCAGCTTCGCGAAAGCCAGACAAAGAGCAAAAGGCATAGCAGTACACCTGGGATCACAGACAGTAATCTCAGCGACGTCAGCGGCTCTGCGCCGAGCGCTGTCAATGTCCGCAATACGATGACGTAGGCGGGTTTGATGCGGTACATATCGAGCTGGCCAATAAAATGGTCGGCGTTGCTCTCCAGATCTGCAGCATAAGGTCCCGAGGTTACAGACGCATATTGCTGAGGCGTCATTGAACTTTTCAGATACGCATAGGTGCGCGAGTGAAGCAGTTGCGGGTCACTAATGTCGGCACTCAGTATGGTGGCGGTATAGGGTACGGTATCCCAAGTGTAGAGAGGCTTTGAATAGGCAAGCAGGACTAAAAAAACGAGATAACCCGCTAGCGGCAGCAGGGATAGTGCTGTTTTTATGGGCTGAGTCACATGAGGTCCCTCTGGCGTTCTGGCTGAGCCGCGCCTCTCTGCATCCGCAATGTTCTAAGCTAACCATATTGATTGACACGTTTATCGTCTATTATGCGTCAGAACAGTTCGCGATTAATAGCCACACTCGCACCCGATTGAAGTAGCATCCGCGATGCGGCATTCGCACACGAATAGAACTAAGGAGAAAGACCGATTTTGGGCACAACGACAGCAGAAGGCATGAGCAGATCTTTTCTCGCGGGTCTGTTCTTCATCACGAGCGCGACACTCTTACTCGAAATTCTTAATACTCGGCTGCTTTCCGTCGTCACTTGGTATCACCTGTCCTTCTTTGCGGTATCGATGGCTATGTTCGGTATGGCCGCAGGCGCGCTTTGGGTTTACCTCAAGCCTCAGAAGTTTCCTCGCGAAGACGCGCTCAGCTCGCTCTACCGTTACTCTATTTTATTCGCGTTGAGCACGCTGATCTGTCATCTCATTATTCTCTTTACACCGCTAAGTACACTCGGTGGTTGGGATGCGGCAAATTTTTTCAAGATGACGTTAATCACTTTAGCGGTCGCCATCCCGTTTGCGTTTAGTGGCGTGGTAATAACAGTTGCACTAACGCAGGTGCCCGGTAATAGCGGCCTCATCTACGCGGTCGACCTCGTCGGGGCGGCGCTCGGCAGCCTCGCCTGCCTTGCACTTCTGAGTGTGCTGGATATCAGTAGCGCAACGATTGCCTCGACTGTTGTCACTGTGCTCGCCATTCTCTTTTTCCAGCGAGCGAAAACGGGACGCAGTGACCTACGCTGGGTCGCGCTCGCGGTAGTGCTGGCTATCGGTGCCTTCGCGAACAGCCAATTCACAAGTGGACTAAGGGTGTTTTACCCGAAAGGCAATGAAATATCCTACAGCGATCAGACGATTGAATACTGGACGATCCATGGCCAGATTTTACTGTCGCCTGCCGAAGAGCGCGTTGGACCGTTTTACTGGGGTGCAGGTGCGGGCGCACCCGTTATAGAGGGTATGAAGCTTCAAGGCCTTGTCATCGACGGGGAGGCGGGCACCGCAGTCACCCAGTGGGATGGCAATAGAGAGGGGCTGGAATGGCCGCGCTTTGATGTGACCTCGCTGCCTTATCATTTGCGCAAAGAAGGGAATGTCGCGGTGATTGGCGTGGGCGGAGGTCGTGACATCCTTACTGCGCTGTGGGCTAAAAGCAAGCACATCACCGGAATCGAAATTAATGGCGCGATACTCGATATTCTTCAAGACCGTCGTCGCGACTTTGTCTCGCTGGATCAACAGCCTGAGGTGGAGTTTGTGCACGACGAGGCTCGCTCTTTCTTGACTCGAAGCGACGAGACCTATGATGTTATTCAGATGTCGCTTATCGATACGTGGGCGGCAACGGGTGCTGGTGCGTTCACCCTGTCCGAAAACGGGCTCTACACAGTGGAAGGCTGGCAAATATTCTTTGATAAGCTAGCACCAAACGGACTGCTTAGTGTTTCTCGATGGTATTCACCCGAAGCGCTTTCTGAGACTAATAGACTAATCTCTCTTGCTGCGATGTCGTTGTTGGAACAGGGAGTAGATAATCCCGGTGATCATGCCGTGTTGGTAGCGCGTAATACAGTTGCAACCCTGCTGGTTTCTCCAACGCCTTTCAGCGATGCTGACCTCGACCAGATAGAATCAGTCGCGGCTGAAATGGCATTTACTGTCTTGCATTCGCCGAGGCAGGAAAGCAGCGAGCGCCTAATTCGTGATGCGCTCGCGAGTAAGAGTTCCGCACAGCTTGAGGCTGCGACTCAACACGAATTTCTCGACTTCTCGCCGCCGCTCGACAGTCGCCCGTATTTTTTCAATATTTTAAAACCCTCTGCGCTGTTGAGTACCGATGCCGAACTTGGCGAATTGGGTATCGTCGCGGGCGGTAACTTGCTGGCAACCTACACGCTTATGTTGCTCTGCCTGCTCGCCTTTATCGGTGTGACGCTCGTGATCGGCGTTCCGCTGCTGCTGTCGGGAAAGCCGCAGTTGCCTAAAGGGGTGTTCGGCAGCGGCCTGCTTTATTTCGCGTGTATAGGCACGGGATTTATGATGGTGCAGATACCGTTGATTCAGCGTTTTTCTGTCTATTTGGGGCATCCGGTTTACGCTGTCTCTGTGCTTCTGTTCTCGATGATCATTGCCGCGGGGCTAGGTAGTTCACTATCTGACCGCATCGCGGTCGAACGCGATCGACGCTGGACGTTCGTTCTCCCACTAACGATTGTCGCAATGATAATCGCGCTCTATCTGCTCTCGGGACCGATTATTCAGGCAACCATTGATCAGGGGCTTTTAGTGCGGTGTTTAATTGTGATTCTGTTAGTCGCCGCAGCGGCGCTGCCGATGGGCATGTGTTTCCCGCTAGGACTTCGCCTGTTCCGCCAATACTCGGACGAGTGCTTACCATGGCTGTGGGGTGTGAATGGCGCCACGGGCGTACTGGCAAGCGTGCTAGCCGTGGCGATCTCGATGTGGAGTGGGATCAACTCTAGCCTGCTCGTGGCGATCGGCTGCTATGCGCTGTTGATCGTTCCCGCGCGAGCGCTGAGCAAACAGCGCTGAGTAAATCGCTGCTCATCAAACTGCTAGAAGGTTCGTAGCAACCTAGCACTCTGCCAGATCGAGACAAACTGTCACAAAACTAGCTAGTTTTAAGGTTCTAGCAAGTTATAGAATCGTCTGTCTGCCACGCAGCTTCCTCGCTGCGGCAGTACGCGCCTGGCTTCGCCTAAGCAGTATCAATGCAGTAAATTGATGGGTTGTGACGTGTCACTATGATTAACCGCTATTTCGTTATAGACGATTTTTACAACGACCCAGACCGCCTTGTTGAAGAGGCTCTCAAGGCACAGCGCGACGCGTCGTCTCGCGGCAATTATGCTGGGGTGATGACCAAAGAGTCCTTTTTGTCGAACAGTCAGCGCGAATTTTTTGAGCAGTTATTACAGCAAAAACCGATTAATGCCTCGACGGAGCTTAACGGTAAAATTCGCTTCTCAAAGGCTAACGACCCTTTCACTCAGCACATTCATTTCGACGCGGGACGAACCCACTGGTCGGGCGTCGTCTATCTTTCCAAAGAGCATCCAAAGGTAGATGGTACGGTTTTCTGGAAACACTTGCCGACAGGTCTCGAAGAAATTCCCCGGACCCTAGAAGGCGCGCATGCGGCTGGGTTTACGACCAAAGAGAAAGTAAAGGAATTCTTGGAAGTTGACGGCATAAATGAGTCGCTGTGGGAGAAAACCTTCGCTATCCCCTACAAATATAATCGATTGGTATTATTTCGCCCTTGGATGTTTCATTCCCCCGGTGTTAATTTTGGCGACACCCTCGAGAACAGCCGCAAGGTCCAAACGCTTTTTCTCGGTCCCTAGACCAGCCGGTTCGCGTTAGCAGGCGTTGTGCATAAGGCGGGAGTATAGAATGACCGATTTTTACCGCACACCTGAGAGTAATTTCGATAAGCTAAACGACTACGAGTTTGAGCCTCATTACCATGAGTGGGGCGATTTACGCATGCATTATCTCGATGAAGGTCCCAAGGACGGGCCAGTCATGTTGCTCGTACATGGCATGCCAACATGGAGCTATCTCTACCGAGATTTTATTCCAAAACTTTCTTCGGCAGGCTTTCGGTGTGTGGTGCCAGATCACTTTGGTTTTGGTAAATCGGACAAGCCCATTGATCCCTACTGGTACAGTATTGCGCGGCACACAGAAGTGCTGACAAGTCTGATCACAGCATTGGATCTTCGTGACATAACCCTCGTCTGCCAAGACTGGGGTGGCCCCATTGGCCTTGCGCAGGCGGCGACTATGCCGGACCGATTTTCGCGTTTGGCGATCATGAATACTTGGCTTCACCACCCCGAGTTTCATTACTCTGAGGCAATAAAGCGCTGGAATAAAGGCTGGCATGAGGGAGGTCTATTCGCGCGCGAGACGCCTAATATTGGCGCGCTGATAGCCCTTTCCGGTGGATTACTCTCTCGCGAGGAAGCTGTCGCTGCATTGATATCGGGTGCGGAGCCGAGTTTTGGAACCGCAGCCGGCAAGCATGTCTATGATGCGTACCGCGCACCATTTAGGGGGTTGCCGGACGAAGCCTATAACGGACTTCGGCGATTTCCCCTGTCTATTCCTTTCGATGACTATCACAGCGGTAACGGTGCCGCGCAGACTCTTCACTTTAATCTGCTAAGGAGTTGGACTAAACCGATACACTTTATTTGGGGTGGTGCCGATGACATCTTTACTGAGTCATGGGGCAGGCAGTGGGCATCAATTTACACACAGTCAACGTTCCATCTGATTGCCGATGCCGGTCACTTTCTTCAGAACACCCATGGCAATGAAATTGCGGAGCGAATACTCAGCTGCATAGAAGGAGAAACTCTCAAAATCCACCCCTAGAATGGCAAATGGC
>JAFMKB010000042.1 GCA_017853205.1 Gammaproteobacteria bacterium | reverse complement strand
TGGTGGAGGGGGGTGGATTCGAACCACCGAAGCTTGCGCGTCAGATTTACAGTCTGATCCCTTTGGCCACTCGGGAACCCCTCCTACAAGATTCCCCAAGGGACAAAAAAACCCTCGGCTCTCTTACACAGGAGCGGCATTTTATGGGAATTGCCCACGAGGTGCAATCGTTTAGCGCAAAAAAGCGCTAATGATGCGCTATTACTGATTAGGCTCGGCGACCTTGATTAGCCCAGTGTTAATGAGGGGTCTAGTCGAGTTTTCCATTACCTGCGAGCGAGAATCTGGACCCGCGGTTTCGTCTGCTGAGAGGTGCCAAATTAGATAACAAATATTAGCAATAGCAAGTACGAGCAATATATAGCGCAATACGACCTCCAAAGAGTCTATGGCAGCCCACTATCCCTAAAAAGCCAGCGACAATCCGTCAAGCACCAAATCTGGCATGTGCCGCGCCCCGCAGTGCTTAAGGTGAGGCATGAGCTCATCGGCACCGCCTCCAGTAATAAAGAGCTCGCACTCGACATCCTCCTTGCTAGACTCTTCAAATTTCGCCTTGATGAGAGCAACGGCTGCAGCCAAACTTCCGTGGTACACCGCCTCATCGGTTGAATGACCGAGCGCCACTCCGCCGATTTCGAACTCTTTATTAAGTTTTATTCGGGTATTTTCCTCCAAACTGCGCCGCATAAGCGCAAGCCCAGGGATAATATATCCGCCACAATGCTTACCGCGTTCAGTGAGTTTGTCGATGGTCAGTGCCGTTCCGCAGTCAACAACGAGGCAGGCCTTGGTCGATGCAGCATAGGCCGCAAGCATTGCAAGCCACCTGTCTACACCCAACCTGCTGGGGTCGCTATAACGGATCGTGACTCCGGCATGCGTGCTCAGCACCTTGGCGACCTCAGGATCCAGACCAAACAAGCGGCTGCTTTCGTCTGCTAACTCGGCCAAAGACTCTGGCGATCTGACACTTGCTATTCTCACGCGGTCGATACGATCGCAGACGCGGTCCGTCACTCCGCTCTCTTTGGCAATAGCGTGGGCGATATCGGCAGGCGTCTTAGCAAGGCGTATTGGCCACACCTTGTCGTCACCGCGTAACCGCCATTTCAGCCGCGAGTTACCTGCATCGATCTCAAGATCCACTGTTATTCTCCCTCGGCGCGGAGCGAAGGGCTTAGCTCACCCCCTTCAAACCGCAGCATTGTGTCTTCGCCTTTTGACCCCGTCTGATCCTTAGCCGTTGCTTGCTTCAGCATCAACGCACCGGTGGCATCGACACCGCAGCTAACACCCTGCAGGCACTCTTGGCCCTGCAGGACAGTTACGCTTTTACCCAAATAGTAATCGGCCTCGTTCCATCGAACAATGAAAGACTCGAAGCCATGAACAATGAATTGATCGATATCTTTTGACAGTTGGTTGAGCAGACCCACGCAGAGCGCTTCCTTGTCAATTTCGCTGCCGATTATTCGAGATAGATCTACCGTGGGCCTGTCGAGGCTTAGAAGCTCTTGATCCGCTAAATTACTATTGATTCCGATACCCATGACAACATGGCTAAGGTCTCCAACTTGACGAAGCTCGAGCAGAATCCCGCCAAGCTTACGACCCTTATGAATAATATCGTTTGGCCATTTGAGCTTGATTTCATTCGCACCGAGCAAGGTCAGAGCACTCTGAACAGCCAACCCTACGACGAGACTCAACCCCTGAAGCGCGTCCGGCTTCAGAGAAAAGGTGCGCACTAGAGAGAGATAGAGCCCCGCGCCCGGCTTGCTAAGCCACGCCCGCCCGCGGCGACCTCGACCGGCGGTCTGACTCTCGGCGATCAGAGCCGACGGCGCGCAATGCTCGCCCTCAGCAAGTGACTTAAGCTGCCGCAGAGCTTCGGCATTCGTCGAGTCGATTTCCGCGAAACGCTGCACGTTAAGCACACAGCCTCCATGATGAGCGAGGCACCCTGTCCAGCTCCCCTTGTTATCATTCATCATTCGCGTTCCTTCTATACCCTTCTAAACCACGCCCTGTTCGAGACCCGCAATCCATTGCGGCAATAAAAAACCCGCCTAGCGAGGTGCCGGCGGGTTTTTTCTTTTCTTACTCAAACGCTCGGTCGAGTGAGAGGCCTGAGGAAGAAGAGGCCTCTAGGCCTGCTCGTCAGCTACATCGAGTTTCTCACCGCGGCGAATTTTACCGATAACCGAGAAAGCTTCTAGCACGACGATGATGCTTGCGCTCATGACAGCAAGGCTGAGCGCCATTAATAGCCATTTCTCGCCGCGGTAATAGTCAATGAGGTACCAAGCGCTCGCCCAAAATGCGACAAAAATAATGAATATCATCGGCACTAATGTGTAAATAGCCGGACGACCTAGTCGCATCAGGAATATTGAGATAACCAACAGCGTTAGCGCCGCAAGGATCTGATTTGATGCGCCGAACAGAGGCCAAATTACCATGCCCCCATCGCCAGGATAGCCACCGTTCGATGCCCCAAACGCAAGAATTAGGCAGGAGAACACAGCAACAAGCGTTGAGACAATGTTGTTCTTCAGCGGCGCAATCTCATAGATGCTGCCCCACTCCTGAATAATGTATCGCTGCAGACGAAGCCCCGCATCCATTGTCGTTCCCGCGAACAATACGACCATCACAGCAAGCATTGTTTCGCTGAAACTTAATGGAATACCCCAGCCTTCGGTAATCAGCGCAGCACCACCAGCGATAAACGCGCTCGCTCCGCCGCTGCCAAAGCCTGAGTAAATGCCGTTCCAATCGGCAGCGTTAGCTGCGTACAGCGACCCTGTCACTGCGGTAATAGTGATAAGCGCGAGGGTGCCTTCGCCCAGTGCCCCGAGATATCCGACGAAGCGCGCATCTTTTTCGTTATTCAGCTGCTTAGAGCTTGTGCCAGACGAAACGATGCCGTGGAAACCTGACAGAGCGCCACACGCAATCGTTACGAAGAGGATCGGGAATATCGGCGGGGTGTTCTCCGCGAGATTATCGTTGAACATCGGTGCGGTCACATCGGGCAACGTCAACAGGACAGCACCGTAAAGAACGAAAAGTCCGACAACCAATTGCGCACCGTTAATGTAATCGCGCGGCTGCAGCAGCAACCAAACCGGCAGGCTGGAGGCAATACCCGCATAAACAAACAGCAAGATAATCCAGTTGCCATTTGGACCAAGGCCGAAGATGTCGCCAGGTAGTTCAAGAGGCATAACGCTGCCGATGTAGATAGAGAAGTAAAGAATAACCACACCGACTATCGAGATTAGCAGGAGGTTAAATTGCTTTCGGATTAGAACACCGATACCAACCGCAACGGGAATCGCTGCCCATGCCGGGAATACTGATGTGGGGATTTCGACCATCTCGCTGGCAATAATGGTGCCAAAAACGGCATTCACCATGAGTAGCAGCAAGAAAATAACCACCATGAAGAGCGCCCGCGTGCGCTTACCCACGACGTCCTCGGACAGCGCACCAATCGACTTAGCCTTGTGGCGCGTGCTTGCCCATAGAGCGCCCATGTCGTGGACACCGGCAAAGAAAATAGACCCGAACGTAACCCAGAGAAGCGCAGGTCCCCAGCCCCAGTAAACGGCAATGGCAGGCCCAACAATTGGCGCGGCGCCGGCAACCGACGTGAAATGCGCGCCCCAAAGAACGAATTTGTTCGTCGGTACAAAATCAATCCCGTCGTTAAACGTGTGAGCAGGCGTCACATAATCGGGATCAAGGCGGTAAATTTTTTCTGCGATGAATTTTGAATAGACAAACCAGCCGAAGGTGAAGCCGATCAACCCGAAGAGGATGATAAAGACCGAGGACATTAAATTTTCTCCCGAATTATTATTCGAATTATTGTTCGATTTTTATTATTAAGCGCGAAGCCTTCAACGACTCAGCATAATAACAAGGCTCCGCCTGCACGCAAACGAAATAGTCTGTCATAACGACCCAAGCGTGTCGTCAGTTACTGATTAGTGGGTTCTGCTGCGTGATAAGTCCAGTAACCGATAAACATCTCGTCCCAGCTCTGCAATCCGAATCTGAGCTCCTTGCTTGGATCGGGATTCGCGGGGTTGTATTCTGAATTATCGAATGAGCCAGTGACATGCACTTTAGTCCCAGCAGGCAACTCCATCGCTTCTTCGAGTTCATAAGTCGGCTGCCAGGCATAGCTGTAATTGGGAACGCTGAGAAGATCCTGCAAGCGGCCATCGGGAAACTGTGCTGTAAATTTCATGTCTTTGCCGCGGAAATGCATATGCGCTCGCAGGCCCGTCACCACAACATCTTCTTGAAACGTGTAGGCAGCTTTGACTTCATGATCCTTTGCATAGGCGGGGATTCTGAAGTTCGCTGCAACAGATCGGGTGAAGTTTTCGTAGGTCGGCGGCTCATCGTACATATATAGCCCTAGGACGGTTTCATCCACGGTAGCCTTCCCGTTAGTTGTGTAGTGAAATTGCATCGACAGCTTGTGCCCTGCAGGAATAAAGACTCCCGTATCCTCAGGAAAGGTCATCGCATCAACTTTGCCCGGCGCATAACCTTCGAGGAAACGTCTTGCGACTGAGGTCGTATCTGCCTCGCCGCCTTCGAACGCTTCATCAGGAGCGGTGACGTAGGTCAAGAGGTGATGAAGCACGGATTCATCACCCGCGATGAACTGCACGCTTTTAACCCACTTATCCTCGGTGAAAGGAAGCTCAACATCAATGTCAATATAGTCGAGCACACCGGTCGCTGGAATTTCCATCGCTGGGGCCTTGATTATGTAGTCCGGCTCTCCAAGCTGCCACGCTTTACGATCAGGAAACTCGACAACGGCGAGCGGGTCGATCGCTGCGGCGCCACGCGGCGCGCCCGCGTCGATCCAGCCAATCAATTTCTGTATTTCATCGCTGCTAAGGGCGCGGTCATTGCTGAAATGGCCGATAGCGGGATCGACCTGCATCGGTGGCATGCGCTTTGTGAGCAACACTTCTCTAATCATCGGCGACCAACCCTGAAGCATCAAATGGCTGTCGAGCGCGAACGGTCCTATGCCTCCTTCTCTGTGACATGAGGCACACTGTTCAATCACAATAGGGGCAACTTCGGTCGCATAATCAGGAGTCGCTGCCGCAATCGCGTCGAGCGCCGGGAAAGTCAGGTCACAACCGGTAACATCAGCACTAGGACCTGTATCCTCCCCAGCAAGCTTTGCCGCGATTGAAGCCTCGACTGAAGCTAAACCACCAGAGTAAACGGACGTCAAACGCGCAGGGTCCAACACAGTCACCTCGCCCGCCTTGGTCAGCCCGAGCGTGCGGGTGACGAGCTGGCTGTTGTCGAGCATGAAAGGAAGCTCAAGGGCGGCTCTTTGCTGCGCATTCTGAAGGGATTCAACATCCGCGTCGGATCCCGCGTTAATTATGCCGAAGGCGATACCTTTGTCCTGCCACGCAGCCTCCAATGCTTGAAACTGATCGACCTGACGCTGCATCGAGTCACAGCTCGCGTCGAACGCCATCAGCACAAGCGCCTCTTTATCCCCATAGCGACTTAGCTGGTGAAATTCGCCGGCGCTATCGATGAGCGCAAAATCGCCAACACGCACCGGTGCGGCGCCGCTTGCCTGACTCGCAATCACCAAACTGGCGATGAGTGACACGGCGATTGGGATGGACCTAAGAGGGGATTTGAGACACGGAACAAACATTGCTTCTACTCCTTTCCTATAGATGGCTTGAGTGTAGCTCAAAACCCCTTCCCGGCCTGCTCTAAAGCATAACTTTTTGTAACTTGTAACCAGATTCAATCTTAGAGCGAATCACTTCTCGTCCGGGACGTGCACTTTCCCATAGCTCGAAAAGGATTCGATCAACGCGAATCGTCGAAACACTTCATACATTACCCAGACGGCAGCTACGACGATTAAAAGCAGCATTGCCCAGCGCATCAGCGAGGCAAGAAAAACAGCGTCGAATATCGGCATGGTGAGTTGATATTCACTAAAGGTGGTCCCGCGTTCGAGCATCCAATGCCATGCGCTATGCGCGATAAGTGCTGACAATAAAATTGTGCCAACACGCTCTTGCACGAAGCGGGAGAACAACACGCCGAGCAGAGGAATAACCAGCAATAAGATAAATAGTTGACCAATTTCAACACCGATATTGAAAGCAAGCAGCGACGAAAACAGGTGACCGCCAGCAAACTGCAGTGTGTCGCTGAAAAGGAAAGAGAACCCGAATCCGTGAATCAGACCAAAGGCAAAAGTGACTACCCAGCGATGCTCGAGCCGCGCGCCTACGATATTCTCGAAGGCCATATAGACAATCGATAGAGCGATTAAGGTTTCTATCAGCGGCGGAAACCAAAGCACATTGGGGGCGAGCCCAAACGCCGAGCTAATGAGCGTGATCGAGTGCGCGATGGTGAACGAAGTCACAACGGGTATCAATCCCCGCAGCGAGCGCAATGGGATTACTAGACAGAAGAGGAAGAGGAGATGATCGGTGCCTTCGAGGATGTGTTCGAAGCCCATCACGACAAAACGCAGCGCCGCCTGATGCCACCGCGGATCTAGGTCGACAACCCCCGGATTGCCTATATAGTTAAAAATGCGTTCGGTGCCATTGGGCACAACGAATCGCAGTACTGTGGTCGTCTCATTCGCAAGCGTGCCGAGCAGTGGATCGACGCTAAAATCGGAATTCTCACTCGTAATCGGGTAGGTCACCATGACATCGAGCACACCTTGCCGCCAGTAGAGATTCGCCGAGTCGGGCAGTGGCTCGCTGAGAATATTTTCGAGTGCGCTGTCGTAGTCGACAAAGGAGCGGTCGGAAGGCAACTCGACTCGCACAGAGCCCAGCTGCTTCTCAGTCAATTCGACGCCGTTCTCGTAAAATTTAAACGACTCGGTAATGTAAACACGCGCGGCATCCCGTATCGCGAAATCCGCCTCTGAAATCTGAATGAAGCCAGGACCACGGAGCGGAAAGCTGATTTCGCCAAACGCTTCCATTGGAACGCGTAGTAAGACTGTAAGCTTATTGCCCTCTGGTTTAACGAATGCATTGACGGTAATGCGACTAGGAATATCATGAGCCTGAGTGAGCGCAGGCAGCAATGCACAAAGCAACGCCAAAAAAACACCGAGACGGCTGCTCAAGCTAGACAATTGCTGGACGAAAAGCTGCGAGGATTTCTGCATTTCGATGCGGCTCATTAAATTTACTCCATAGTAATCAGTGATTTATACTAAAAAAACGCGCTGAGTAACGCATCTCGTAAAATCGACGGTCGAGTATACTGCCTGCCCATAAATGAGTATACTCCGGACGACTCTGGAGAGTATTCACGCCCGTGAACCGGGCTCATAGAGGTTATAAAAATGAGAAAATCGAAATTGTTTATAGGGGCAGCATTAGTTGTTGCCTTGGTTGCACTAGGGGTGGGGCAATCGAAGATTCAGGAGCCAAGTGTTGCTGCGAGTAATGCTGTTATGGCCCCACATTTCTTGGTCGATCCATACTGGCCAAAGCCACTGCCTAACAACTGGGCAATGGGTAACACGATCGGTGTCGATGTCGACGAACGCGACCACGTGTTCATCGTTCATCGTAATGATGCCTCACAATTCGGCGGCAATACTGAAATCGGTCTCCAAGGCGGCGTTGCCGAATGCTGTACTCCAGCACCACCAATCATCGAATTTGACGCAGAGGGCAACGTAGTTAATGCCTGGGGCGGCCCCGTTGAAGGCGCGCCTTACGTATGGCCTGCTTCTAATCACGGCATCGAAATCGCACCGAACGGCGATGTGTGGATCGGTGGTAATGGCGGCGGCGACTCACACGTACTCGTATTCTCACGCGACGGCGAATACATTCGCACAATCGGTATGCAGGGCGAAGGTCGAGACAGCAACAGCAAAACTCACTTTGCACGCGTCGCGGAAATCGCAATTGATGTCGATGCAAACGAAGCCTATTTCGCAGACGGCTATCAAAATCGCCGTGTTGCGGTTGTCGACGTCGCCACAGGCGCATTCAAGCGTTATTGGGGTGCTTACGGCAACACGCCTGACGACACCGCAGACGTTACCTATGTTCCTGGTCAACCGGGCCCTCAACAGTTCCGCGGCCCTGTACACTGCGCCGAGCCTTCAAATGATGGCCTAGTCTATGTGTGTGACCGTGGCGCAGACCGAGTTCAGGTTTTCCGCAAGGACGGTACTTATGTTCGCGAGGTGGTTTACAACCCAGCAACGCTAAACCAAGGCTCAACTTGGGATATCGCGTTCTCTCGTGACGAAGAACAGAAATACATCTACCTCGCCGATGGCCAGAATTTCAAAATTTCGGTAATCGACCGCGAGTCAATGGAAGTACTTTACACCTTCGGTCAGGGCGGTCGTCAGCCAGGCACATTCTATGCGCCTCACAGTATCGCAACCGATTCAGCGGGTAACGTCTACACCACTGAAACCTACGAAGGTAGCCGAGTGCAGAAGTTTGTAAACCAAGGCATCCGCGCGGTAACTGTGCGCAACAATGCCCCGACATGGCCTGCTAGCGAGCTCTAAATTCCCGTCTAGACAGCGCAAACAAAAGACCGCATCGCCTTTTCTCTCGAGAGAGGTGCTGCGGTTTTTTTTATCCCCCTCATTAAGCACTAGTTAAGCACGATTCCTTGATCATGCTTCGACGGTCATTTATTCTCGTCATTCACGTTCATGCCCGCGTTTTAGTGTGCATGCGAAAGCTCAACGCCCAATTAGTCAGTTAAGGAACAACTCATGACGCAGCGACGCATCACAGCGATCTCGACCTCCACTTCTTGGAATGTAAGAACCACTGGTGTGGGGGCTCGTGCCGTGAGAACGGTTGCTGTAATCGCTGCGTCACTGATAACGGGTTTGTTTGTCATAAACAGCGCGTCTGCACAGAGTGGTATCGAAATTAATACAGCGTTCCCCGGCGGCAAGCTCACTGAATTAAGCGGGATGAAAACCACCTTATCAGTGCCGGCGTTCGCCGATGAGCGCGAAATAGACGATCCCCGTGTGATCTTTACGGGCGAACCTGCCGAAAATGGCGCCGCTATTGCGGACCGCCCCTTTGCAGAAATCGTCGGCGAAGCGATGGAAAATGCCTTTGCGGCTAGCGATGCACGTCTCGCCGATGAGGGTGCCGGTATGCGCCTCGCAGGAACGCTAATAGCGACCGAAGCGGCGGTGATTGATCGAGGCGGCGAGGAATCTTTACAACTTACCCTCAGGACAAGCATTCAGCTCGTCGAAGGCACACGCATCGTTTGGCAGACCAAACTCTTCGGTCGAGGCACGGTCCCCGTTAGCCAGGGCACTGGCGCAGCTGTGAGAAAAGCCTTAGATCGCCTAGCCGAAGAACTACTAATCGACGATTACTTTTTGGCAGAGATTCGCTAGAAGCCTGTTTTCAGGGTGAGTGATGGTGGCTGTCCTAGCGGCAGCCGAGCTGAGAATCGAGTGTTTCGTCATAGGATCTTGATCGCCCCCATTCTGGGAAAAAACGTAGACCGGTCTCGGCTTCGATCACCTCGAGACTACTCCTAGCCTCACAGTGATGCAGATAAACCCCAAAACTCTGGTCAAATCGAAACACGCTTAGCGCGCCGCTCGGCGAAGCAACCAGCTTAAAGAATGCGATAGGCGGCTCGCCTATTCCCTCCGAAGCCTTATCCGACGGGCTATAAATAGGCCCGGTCACAACGTAAACATCACCGCTTCGATTAACCAAGTTTCGCAATGCCCACTCCAGCCCTGCCCACGCACCTCTATCAAGATTCTCGGTCCTAAACGTGCTTGCGGACAATAAATTGGCCTCATGCCAGTAGGGAGTTCCTGCAACACTGACAAGAGGCACTAACCGAGACCTGATAACCCCCCGCGCTTCCGCTAGCTGGTCCTGAGAGGCAATATCTGGGGCATTTGGTACGTCAGGGTCTTCGATCCAGGTGCGAGGGAGACTGGAGGCGACACCTAATGCGCCTGGACGCATGCGGTAGGCTAGCCACTCGGCACTCCCCCTGCCCGGGTCATACGACAGCGCATAAACCGACCTTGCGATGAGCTGGTTGTCCCTCTGTGCGCCCTCGGGACACCCCTCGAGGCAATGCGCAATCCGGTATTCAGCGGCAAACAAAGTATTTGCGGCTAAAAACCAAAAGCAGGCTGCCCGTCGTAATACACTATTAGGTCGAAAAAGCATGAAGATCTCTACTTTGTGCGATTAGAGGGTTTTAGGTGCACTCATCCCACTTGCGTCTATTTATAATCCGCCCTTAAACTCAAAGACCATTGAGCATCCGTGATTTCCGGCGTCACTGTGTATCGAAGCGGTTTAATTCTACTCAAATTCTCGAAAATCAGTAATTTTTAATTTTTAGGATGTACAACGCCGGGAAAAACCCTAGACTCGCTTACTGTTAAGGTAGCGTCAGAAGTATCTTACGATTAAAGAATTAAGGAGTGTGAGATGAACAAAATTTCGACAATCGCCAAACTCAGCGCGGCAGCATTGCTGTCAACCTGCGTTAGTATGGCAAATGCCGGCGAAAGAATCAGCGATTTTTCGCTTGTAGATGCGAAGGGTCGTTTTTTTCAATTAAGCCGTCACTCAAACCAAGAAGCGATCGTTGTACTCGCTCAGGATGGCGGCCGTGACGTCCGCAAGGCGGCAAAAGACATCGCCGAACTGACCGCACAGTTTGAAGGCCAACCTGTTGAATTCGTGATGCTCGACTCAACCGGTAACGCTGACAAAGCGGCTCTCCGCAAGGCAGCCGACAAAGCGCGCATAGAGCTGAGAATTCTCATTGACGACACTCAGTTAGTAGCTGAAGAACTCGGCATGACACGTGCGCTCGAGGTAGCCATTCTCGATCCCAAGGCCAAAGAAGTTGTCTATCGCGGCGCTCTCAATGATCGCTTTGCCGAAGGCAAAAAAGCGAGGCGCGCTAGCGAGCATTATGTTGCTGACGCTCTGAACGCAATTCTCGCTGATCAAGTTATCACAACTCCCTCACTCGCGAGCAATGGCGACGCTATCGATTTTAGCGCCAAATCCGCGCAAATCGCTGAAGTTTCTTACGCCAACGACGTAGCGCCAATCCTTGAGCAGCGCTGTGTGACTTGCCACCAAGAAGGCGGCATCGCGCCGTTTGCGATGAGCAGCCACCAAATGGTTCAAGGCTGGTCACCTATGATTCGCGAAACACTAATTACCAAACGCATGCCACCTGGGCAGATCGACGTTGAATACTCCAACCAGTTCCATGGTGTAAATCACATCACGGTAGAAGAGACTCAGAAACTTGTCCATTGGATCGACAGCGGCGCCAAGAATGACAGCGCGACAGATCCACTTACGGAAATCAACATTTCTCCCGTTAAATGGGGTCATGGCGAACCCGATATGATCGTCAACATCCCGCCGCAGACAATTCCTGCGACCGGTACAGTTGAGTATCGCAATCTAGTTCTTCCTCTCGACCTGCCAGAAGATAAGTGGGTCAAAGCGGTTGAATTTGTCGCGGGCGACACGACAGTCCTGCACCACATTATCGCTTGGGCGAAAGCGCCTGAAAATGGCCGCGGTGGAAGCAATGCCTTCGGCCTTTTAAACCAAGGAATCGGTCTCGGCGCCTACGCACCGGGTAATTCAATCAATACCTACCCCGATGGCGCTGGCTTCCCACTTCCTCAGGGCAGCGGCTTGATTCTGCAGTTGCACTATACGTCTTCAGGTAAAGAAACCGTCGATGCCTCAGAGATCGGCATCCATTTCTGGGACGAGGAACCCGAGCGCCCAATCCTAGGTGGCTCTGCGGCTGACCTCGACATCTCGATCGCGCCTTTCGAAGCAGACCACGAAATGGTTGCGTCTAAGAAATTCCGCAAAGATTCTTATCTGACCATGGTCGGACCGCATATGCACTACCGCGGCGAGGATGCTAACTTCAAACTCGTCTACCCAGACGGTTCAGAGGAAGAGATTCTTAATGTGCCGAATTACCAGTTCAACTGGCAGAAAACTTATGACTTTAAAGAGCCGAAGTTCCTCCCTGCTGGTACGGAGATGGTCTTCCGCGCCACGTTCGACAACTCGGAAATGAATCCTTACAACCCCGATCCCTCAGCAGAGATTTCTTGGGGTGAGCAAACTTGGCAAGAAATGATGTTCGGGTTCTTCCGTTACGTCGAAGCTGACGAAGGCGAATAATCCGCCGGCGCTAGCAAGCCGATCAGTAAGCAGAAAGGCCCGATTGCTTCATCGCAATCGGGCCTTTTTTATGCCTGCCTGCCACCATGACACCTTGCGAGTAAATTGCTAGACTCAGAGCACTTAATTTGGTCCGACCGCCATTGACGATGTCAGCGGCAACTCTTTTGTGAGACTTACTATGACTACTAGACTTTCGGCGGCGATTCTAGCCGCTTCCGCGTTTGCCTGTGTAGGCGTAAGTTCAGCTGATACACTCTTGTACAAAAACATCAATGGTTACACGCTTAACGGCGATCGCGAACTCATCCGTTTCTCCGCAATAAAGATCGAAGACGATCGTGTCGCCCAACTTTATAGTGAAGGCGATTCACTTCCTGACGAAGCCTCTGTGGATAGCGTGCGCGATGGCGAAGGCAAGACACTTACCACTGGGCTAATCGATGCTCATGGCCACGTCCTAAGCTATGGCCAAAGCTTGCTAAGAGTCGATCTCGTCGGCACCACAACTGAAGCGGGCGCGGCGGAGCGCGTGCGCGCATTCGCCGCTGACAATGCGGAACTCGAATGGGTGTTGGGCCGCGGTTGGAATCAGGTACTGTGGGACAGCAACGAATTTCCAACGGCGACGAGTCTCGATGCAGTAGTCGCTGACAAACCCGTTTGGCTCTCTCGCGTCGACGGTCACGCTGGCTGGGCAAACACACTCGCAATGGAGATTGCAGGTATTACTCGCGATACCGAAGACCCCGACGGTGGCCAGATTCTACGCGATGCGAACGGCAACCCTAGCGGTGTTTTCATCGACAATGCCATGGCGCTTATTCGCGATAACATCCCGCCTGCGACGATAGAAGAACAAAAGTTTGCGCTGATGACCGCAATGAATTCGTTGGCGACCTATGGCCTTACGAGTGTGCATGATGCCGGCGTCGGCAGTAGCACCGTAGCGGCTTATAAAGAACTCCTTGAAGATGGCCCTTTACCTATTCGAGTTAATGTCATGCTGGCTGCGACGGATCAGTTTTACACCGAACGCCTAGCCGAGGGTCATTTCCGTGACGCCGACGACACCTTAACAATCAACAGTGTAAAAATTGCTGCTGACGGTGCGCTCGGCAGTCGTGGTGCTGCAATGATCGATGATTACTCCGATATGGCAGGCCATAGAGGACTCATTCTGCATAGCGAGGAGCGCATTCATTATTTCATGCGCGCGGCGATGAATGCAGGATTTCAGGTAAATACGCACGCAATCGGCGACGCTGCGAATAAGCTCGTTCTCGATAGCTATGAGCTTCTGATAACCGAAACAGGTTCGAGCGATAGGCGTCACCGCGTCGAGCATGCCCAAATACTCCGTTATGAAGACATCGTTCGCTTCGCCGAGCTCGGCGTTATCCCCTCTATGCAAGCCACGCATGCCACAAGCGACAAGAACATGGCGGTAGACCGTATAGGTGACGTGCGGATTCAGGGAGCTTACGCATGGCGCAAGCTCATGGACGCCGGCGCGCTCATTGCCAACGGCTCAGACTTCCCGGTTGAGTCGCCCAACCCGTTCTTTGGCCTACATGCCTCTATTACTCGTCAAGATAAAGACAACGACCCTGTCGGAGGCTGGTACCCCGAAGAGCGTATGACAGACGAAGAAGCCTTTGCGAGCTTTACGCTCGACGCCGCCTACTCAGGCTTTCAAGAGGAGTTGCTCGGATCGTTAGAGCCTGGCAAGAAAGCCGATTTTATTCTCTTAGATCGTGATATTTTCGCCATTCCAGACACGGAAATCTGGCAGGCAAAAGCTCTTGAAACTTGGGTAAACGGCGTTCGAGTCTACGGTGATTAATACGCGCCAATGGCTAACATAAAAACGGAGAAGCCTATGCTTACTGCCCAATGCCTCGTTCGCTTTGTCGCTTCAGTGCCTTTGTGTATGGCCCTTCTGAGCTGCAGCCCTGAGGCTCCGCTGACAAATGACGCCGTAGCCCAAACCACACAAACGACCCACCTCGCACGCTGGCAGGCGCAGGCCGCGAACGTCACCATCAAGCGTGACTCTTGGGGAATTCCACATATTTATGGCAAGACAGACGCAGACACGGTGTTCGGCACGCTCTACGCGCAGGCCGAAGACGATTTCAATCGCATTGAAGTCAACTACCTGAATGCGATGGGCAGACTCGCCGAAGCTGAAGGAGAAGGAGAGCTCTACCGCGATCTACGGATGAAGCTGTTTATCGACCCCATCGACATGCAGGCAAAATATGAACAAAGTCCCGCCTGGCTCAAAAAATTGATGGACGCCTTTGCCGACGGCCTAAATTATTTCTTATATACACACCCCGAGGTTAACCCTCGCGTTATCACTCATTTCGAACCATGGATGGCACTGACCTTTTCGGAAGGAAGCATTGGCGGTGATATAGAGCGCGTTAACCTCAGGGGTCTGCAAGACTTCTACGGAAACGGTGACAGCATTGCGCAACGAATCGCCGTCTCTGACAACGAGCCGCGGGGCTCCAACGGCTTCGCCATCTCGCCAAGCAATACCCTGAATGGCAACGCGTTGCTGATGATTAACCCACATACCTCGTTCTTCTTTCGCTCTGAGCTGCATATGGTCAGCGAGGAGGGTCTCAATGCCTATGGCGCCGTGACGTGGGGCCAATTTTTCGTTTATCAGGGCTTTAACGAGAAAGCAGGATGGATGCATACCTCGAGCCGCGCAGACGCGATCGACTTCTATCTCGAAACAATTTCAGAGCGCGATGACGGCGTTTACTATGCCTACGACGGCGGTGAGCGGAAGCTTCGAGAAACAGTGCTTACCCTGCCCTACCGCTCTGGCGAGGGGCTCGCTCAACGAACTTTTACGGTTTACCACAGCCACCATGGCCCTATAGTCCGTGGCGAAGGTGATCATTGGGTGAGCATCAAACTCATGCAAGAGCCCGTCGATGCGCTGACTCAGTCTTACTTACGCACAAAAGTCTCTGGGCATAATGAGTTCTACGAAAATATGCGTCTGCATACTAATTCGTCTAACAACACCGTCTACGCAGATGCACAGGGAAACATCGCTTACTATCATGGAAACTTCATCCCTCGGCGCGATCTCCGTTTCGATTGGAACAGTCCGCTCGACGGCAGCAACCCAGCCACTGAGTGGCAGGGCCTGCACACACTCGAGGAGTCGATTACGCTGTTAAATCCCGAGAACGGCTGGATCCAGAATACTAATAACTGGCCCTTCACGGCTGCCGGCGAATTTAGCCCAAGGGCCGAAGACTATCCGCGCTACATGACCAATTATGTTGAGAATCCTCGAGGCATTCATGCGGTGAGAGTGCTTAAAGACAAAACCGATTTTACCCTCGACAGTCTGATCGAGGCGGCCTATGACTCCGCGCTCGTCGCTTTCGATCCGCTTCTACCTGCGCTCATCGCATTAAAAGAAGAGCCAGGCCTAGCGCCTGAAACTCGCGAAGCGATTGCCCACCTGAGTGGCTGGGACACGCGGTTTACGCTAGATTCGACTCAAACAACGCTCGCTATTTTTTGGGGAGAGGCGCTGATGCGTGAAGCCCAACCGCTGGCGGCGGCTTCGAATAGCGATATTTACGACTATCTTGCGAGCCAAATTACGGATGATCAGCGGATTGCTGCCCTTGAAAATGCGATGGCAACGCTTAGTGATGGATTCGGAAATTGGCAGGTGCCTTGGGGCGAAATTAATCGTTATCAGCGTAACGACGGTGCCATCGTGCAGCAGTTTGACGACAGTAAACCTAGCCTGCCGGTTGCCTTCGCCTCAGCACGCTGGGGCTCGCTCGCCTCCTTTGGAAGTCGCAGCTATCCTGGAACCAACCGTCTATACGGTACCAGCGGCAATAGCTTTGTCGCGGCTGTCGAATTCGGGGAGACAGTGCGCGCTAAGGCGGTTACGGTCGGCGGCCTGAGCAATGACCCTGCCTCGCCACATTTTGATGATCAAGCGGCCCTCTATACAGAAGGCCGCTTCCGCGACGTATTGTTTTACCCCGAGCAGGTCGAGGCTAATTTAGAACGGGAATATCACCCGGGGGAATAGCTCAGATACCGCTTAATAGCCAACGGCAGCGCCATCGCCTCGACGCGAATCCGAAGCGCCCAGAAACAAACCTGCTTCTCGGTCGTGATACACCGCCATCGCTGCACCCTGTTCTCCGCGAACACGAACAGGGTGTCCAAGCGCTTCGTACAACTTCAGTGAATCCGCGGACACAGCACGCTCTTCGATGCTCGTCACGTCTGGCAGCCACTGATGGTGAATCCGCCCAGCCTCAACCGATTCGGCAATATTCATATTGTGATCTATCACATTCAAAATTAGCTGCATGGTTGTATTGATGATGGTCTTGCCACCTGGGCTACCCGCGGTAAAGACTGGTTTACCGTCTTTTGCGACAATCGTTGGTGTCATGCTCGATAGCATTCGCTTCTGCGGCGCGACCAGGTTAGGCGCAGTGCCTATTGCGCCACGCGCGTTGGTCACACCCGGCATCGCATTGAAGTCACCCATTTCGTTGTTGAGCAAGTAACCGCCGCCGGCAACAACCATCGCCGAGCCATAGCCGTATTCGAGTGTATAGGTCATGCTGACCATGTTGCCGTCTTTATCGACAACCGAGAAATGCGTTGTCTCCTCGCTCTCATAAGGCTCGGCAAACTTCGATGGATCGCTGATATCTGCTTTTGCCATGTCGATCGTCGCTCGCTGCTTCGCCGCGTAGTCTTTGTCCATGAGCCGCGCGATCGGCATCGCTTCGTTAAAATCTGGGTCGCCCAAATGCTCCGCGCGGTCGGCATAGGCGCGGCGCATAGATTCTGTGAGTACGTGCAGGTAGGCAGATGAGTTATGCCCCATAGCACCGAGGTCATAGCCTTCAAGAATGTTCAGCATTTGGATTAACGCAACGCCGCCAGAGCTAGGAGGAGGCATGCTGACGATTTCATACCCGCGGTAGGTGCCGCGCACCGGCGCTCGTTCGACCGGCTGATAAATCTCAAGGTCTTCCTCGGTGATAATGCCGCCGTTTGCCGCCATGTAGTCGGCGAGACGCTTTGCATTCTCACCCTTGTAAAAACCGTCGCGCCCATTTTTTTGGATAAGCTCTAGCGTGTGGGCAAGGTCTTCTTGTACCCACAGCTCGCCGAGCTCATAAGATGAACCGTCGGCTTTGAAAAATTTCTGCTGAGAAGAGGGGTACAAATCGAAGCGTGACTTGTTGCGGAGAAATCCGCTTTGCAGCGCGTAGGTAATAGGAATGCCTTCGCGGGCGAGTTTAATAGCAGGCGCGACTAGTTGCTCCCAGGGCAGAGAACCGCGCTCCTGATGCGCCTTCCAAAGTCCGGCCACAGTGCCAGGCACGCCAACGGAGAGAGCGCCCATGTGGTTTGAGTTGTTAACTACATTGCCGTCGAGACCCAAGAACATGCGTTCGGTTGCCGCTAACGGTGCCTTTTCACGAAAATCGAACGTGGTCGCATCACCGTCTTCACCGTGATACACCATAAAACCGCCGCCGCCAATATTGCCTGCTGTAGGCCAGGTAACCGCGAGCGCGAATGCCGTTGCAATCGCTGCATCCACAGCATTGCCACCTGCCTGCATGGCTTCTACACCGGCTTGTGAGGCTAGACGCGAGGCGCTTGTGACAATACCGTTTTTTACGCGCAGCGGAGTACGCCCGCCTTCGGCGAAGGAGGCTGTCGCCAATACTAGGCTTATCAGCAATACAAAACTTTTTAGTAAACCCTTATGAGTCATCGTGGCCTCCGCCGTTGCTGTGTGTTTTATACTTATCGAATCGAAAAATCGAACCCGCTATCTCAACTTACGCTATCGAGCGTCATTCTTAACGACGACTGCCGCGTGAGTTCTGCTATTTTGCGATGGCGGGACTATGACTTAAGTCGCTCGAGCCAATTACAAGGTTGGGAAGTCTAGCAGATTTAGCGCTCGGCTGAACTAGTTTGCTTACCGCCAGACTTAGAGGACTGTCACTCTTGGTCTGCCGATGCTAAATTATTCCCATTAATAGCACCTACCTCAGCTAGGCGCACTAATAACAACCGCTTGTCTTAACTGCAGGCATCCGCATCAACCCAATTGCTAATGCACTGAGGCCCCGACTATGCCGCTTCTCAATACTCAAAAATTCTTTCCTTGCTTCCCGCAACATGCGCATTCTGCAGTATTCGCAGCCATTATAGCGCTGAGTATTAGTGCGTGCGGCGACTCACCAGAGGTTGCAGCGCCTGTAAGTGATGTACCCGTTGAGTCTCGGCAAGAAAATGACGCTGAACTCGTCAATCGTGCCCGCGGTATTCACGATAGAGTAATCACAATCGACACGCACGCCGACATCAACACGGGTAATTTTACTGAAACAGTGAACTACACCATGAATCTGGATACCCAGGTTAATCTTGTAAAAATGGCCGCGGGAGGCTTAAACGTTGCCTGGTTTATCGTCTACACAGGGCAGTCAACACTTGATGAGGCGGGATATGCAGCCGCCTATGCTAACGCGATTGATAAGTTCGATGCGATTCATCGCCTCGCCGAAGACATCGCTCCAGATGAGATTGGCATAGCCTATACATCAGATGATGTAAGGCGACTCTCCGCAGAGGGTAAACAGGTTGCAATGATCGGGATCGAGAATGCCTACCCAGTCGGGCTAGATCTTTCGAATATCAAAGATTTTCATGATCGAGGCGGCCGCTATATGTCGCTCGCACACAATGGTCACAGTCAATTTGCCGATTCGAATACTGGAGAAGATGCGCAGGACTATATCCACGGAGGTCTTAGTGCATTAGGCCGCCAAGCGGTCGCTGAGATGAATAAATGGGGCATCATTATTGACGTATCCCACCCATCAAAAGACGCGATTATGCAGATGCTGGAACTCACCCGTGCGCCGCTTATCGCCTCTCATTCTTCCGCTCGCGCGTTAACCAACCACTCACGAAATCTCGATGACGAGATGCTTCTCGCGATCAAGGAAAACGGCGGTGTAGTTCAAACGGTTGCCTTCGGTAGCTATATCAACGAAGCGCGCCGTGTGCATTTAGAAGAAGGCAGGCGATCACTCACCGAAAGCATTGCCGCCTCTCTCGAGATCGAGATTTTAGCCCCCGCTGAGATAGCTCAACTGAGTGACGCTGCTCGCGCGGCCTACGAAGCTTCAATCGAAGAGGTTAATGCGCAGGTCAGGGCTAGAGTCGGCGCCGAGGTTAATGCAACCGCACCACCTGCCACGGTCTCTGATTTCGTCGATCATATTGATTACATGGTTGGGCTAATCGGCGAAGACCATGTTGGCATCAGCTCAGATTTTGATGGCGGTGGCGGCATTGAGGGTTGGAACGATGCTTCTGAAACTTTCAATGTTACGCTCGAGCTAGTTCGCCGAGGCTACACTGAGCAGCAGATCGAAAAAATGTGGAGCGGCAACCTCCTGCGCGTGCTCAATGAGGTGCAGGCGGTTGCAGCGGCGATTCAAGCGGAGTAAGTCTACTCAGCAGGGCTTTAGCACCTAAGGAGTCTACATGAGTTCAATAATTCCCCTCTTCTCAAGCGCTGTCATGGTGTGTAGTACGAAATATGCTCTGAGCTCAGGAGAAGAGGACTATATTCGCAACGTCGAGTACGGTGACAATTCGGGCAATCTCAAGAGCATCAGCGACAGAATTTTGGAACAGCCAGAGCTTGCCTCCCTGCAGGATTTTGT
>JAFMKB010000041.1 GCA_017853205.1 Gammaproteobacteria bacterium | reverse complement strand
GGCGCCATCACAGTTGATGAAGAAACTGCCGCCTTGCTCGACTATGCGCAGTCTTGTTTTGTCGAGAGTGATGGCCTTTTTGATATCACATCGGGGTTACTCAGGCGTGCGTGGAATTTCCAGCCTGAGGGCCAGACCGAATTGCCCGAACCAGAGGTGCTCGCCGCACTGCTTCAGCGGGTGGGGTGGGACCGCCTCGATTGGGATGCCCCACTGCTTATTTTCGATACCCCCGGCATGGAGCTAGACTTCGGCGGTATCGTAAAAGAGTATGCGGCAGACCGCGCGGCGGCCCTGTTAAAAGGCGCAGGCGTAGATCACGCGCTGATAAATTTAGGGGGTGATATTTGCGTAACTGGTCCACGCCTCGGAGGCGATCCGTGGCGTGTCGCTATTAGCGATCCGAGCAATCCAGAGTCTCCGCTACGCCTCGTCGACCTGTCCCATGGCGCGCTTGCATCGAGCGGGAGCTACGCACGATGCATAGAGATCAAAGGAATAAAATACGGCCATTTACTTAACCCTCGAACGGGTTATCCGTTTGCTGGAACCGCTGCCGCGACGGTGCTCGCTGATCAGTGTGTTGTCGCCGGAAGTCTGGCGACGATTGCCTTGCTAAAAGCCCCTGGCGCGCCTCAATTTTTAGAACAAATGGCGCTCCCTTTCTTAGTCGTTGATCAGCATGGCGCGATTATCGACCGCCTATCACATTGATTTTTCGAATCAAATAATTACCCCGCATTTTCTCGACTTTTTCTAGTGATCGCGAAAAATTTTCCTTGTCTAATACGTGTAACGCAGTTTTTTGCGCAATCACGGCTTCATCGAGGGCGTTTTTCCAACGTGCAAACCAAGCGAACCCGGTTGGTTAGAAGTCGAATCATTAGATAGAGAAAGACAAGGGGAAGTAATTTGAAATCTAACTATAAAAGAAAGCTGCTTTCGCGAGCAATAAGCCTCGCCACGGCACTAACACCGGTGGTACTGCTCGCGCAGGACGACACAATCGATGAGATTGTTGTTGTTGGCTCGCAGATTCGCGGCGCTCAGATAAGCGAAGTGCTACCGGTGTCTGTTCTAAGCGAGCAAGACATCGAAGCACTGGGCGTAAACTCAGGCGATGAGCTTCTCGAGTTTATGGCTGAGCAGGGACAAAACTTTTTTAGTGAGTCTGAGAATATTTCCGGCGGCGTTAACTCGGCGCGCGGCGACATTGGCGCATTTAACCTACGCAACCTCGGCACAGGCAACACGCTCGTACTGCTTAATGGACGCCGTATGGTGAACTCGGCGGCTTATCAAACCGAAGAGGTTGGCGGCAGCTTCGTGCCGGTAAATACAGTAAACGTGCAGTCGTTGCCGGTAACGGGTCTACGCAGGGCTGAAGTTCTGCGTGAGGGCGCGTCGGCTATTTATGGCGCCGATGCTGTTGCGGGCGTGGTTAACTACGTTCTTAAAAATGATTTTGAAGGCTTCCGTGTCAACCTGCGAAGCGATGCGTACGAGAGCATTGGGCGTCAAGACGAGCGTTTTACTCTTCAATGGGGTACGGCCTTAAACGATGGCGCAACGCAAGTTGGCGCGTTCTTTAATTATTACCAACGCGATCGTGTGAATTCGCAAGACGACCCTCGTTGGGCCGACAGTGATTACTCTTCACGCGTTGCCGGTACCGAATTTGCTGGCACTATTTTCCGCAACGACAGCGCGAATTCAGCCTACGGGCAGTACGATATTCGCCCAAGCGTTTCAAAGTTTGGTATTAGCGGCAAAGTCACTGACAGCGCCGGAGAGTTTGAGACCTACCCTGCAGGTAGTCCACAGTGCCAATACAGCATCAACGATCAGGTGTGCGGCGCGGTCGACGGGCAGGGTACTTATCGTTACAACTTAAATGAGAACCGAGATCTTTACTCAGAGCTCGCACGCTCTAATTTCTATGCTTATGCCAACCATAACTTTGACAACGGCATCGAAGCGTTTTCTGAACTGACGTGGTATTACTCAGACACCAACACTATTCGCCATGCGTCTACACCAAGCTCTGCAGTGGGCAAACTTCGCATAGCCGCCGATGCGTACTACAACCCGTTCGGTGCCTGCGGCTCGCCAAATCGACTACCCGATAGCGTCATTGGTACAGGCGTGCCATGTTCAGGCCTGCAGCTAGAACTCGACAATTACCGTGTCGCACAGGTTCCACGCATCGTTGACGTTGATGGCGACACCTACCGTTTCGTCGGTGGGCTGCGTGGCTCAGTAGGCGAATGGGATTGGGAAGGCGCCTACACATGGTCGCGGGCTGATCGTAACGACACAACCCATAACCGAGTAAGTAATTCCCTGTTACAAGAAGCATTAAACGATACGACATCCGCTGGCTTTAATCCGTTCGCACCAACGACCGGAAGCAATATCGAAAGGGCGCTGGTTGATGTGGTTCGCCTAAACGAGCAAGAACTCACGATGGTCGACTTCAAAGTGTCGAATCCGAGTGTGTACGAGCTACCTGCCGGTGGTGTTGGATTCTTGGCAGGCGTCGAATACCGCGACGAGTCCTTCTCAGATATCCGCGACCCGCGCCTTAATGGCACGATTGCGTTTGTCGATTCAGCGGGCGTTACTTTCCCGTATGTTTCAGACGTAATGAATTCGAGCCCAAGTGCCAGTAGTTTTGGTAATCGTCAGGTAACCTCGCTCTTTACGGAGATTGCCGTGCCTGTTCTGGATAATCTGGACGTACAAATGGCAATTCGTTACGAAGATTTTTCTGACGTAGGGTCAACTACCGTGGGTAAGGTAGCGTTCGGTTATCGTGTGATTGAGCCTGTGCTGATTCGTGGTTCTTGGTCGGAAGCTTTCCGTGCGCCAAACCTTGTGACGATTAACGAAGCGTTGGTGGCGCGGTCGAATACGACAAACGATCCTAGCTGCTTATATGTCGATCCAACCGAAAGTGTCCTCGACTGTTCTTACGGCGTTCAGCGTACTGCTCAAGGTAGCGCGCAGCTACAGCCAGAAACCTCTGACAATACGTCACTTGGGTTAGTAATAGAGCCAATCGAAGGGCTCACACTTACTTACGATCGCTGGCGTATCGAGAAAGACAATACGATCGGGCTGTTTGGTGAAGAGAATCACATCGCTCTAGATTTGCTTCGTCGCCTCAGTTCGGGTGCCAGTAACTGCTCTGCGGTGACGACAAATTCTGCCGTGGTTCGCGACACAGCTATTAATCCAGACGCACTCCCGTTATTTGCTGCAGCAGGCCTTTGCCCGTTTGGTGACGTTGCACGAGTCGAAGACAATTATGCGAACCTGGATACGCGGACTGTCGAAGGCTATGACATCGGCATTTACTACGAAGTGGATTCGTCACTCGGCTCTTTTAGCGTACGGTATGTAGGCTCGTTCTTAGATACCTATGACCAAGAGGCCGGTGGGTTCGCATCGGAGCTCGTCGAAGCTAAAGCGTCAGGCATACTTCCTCAATCGCTGCCGGTTGTAGGTTTCTCAAGCCTTGTCCGTCAGAACGGCAACGCAGACCGAAAAGACACCGTACGTGCAAGTTGGGACAAAGGTGACTGGGGCGTAAACGCGACGGCGCTGCGCAACGGCGACTTTTTCCAAGTGCTCTCCGACGGACGCGAATGGGCAATTCCTTCGATGACTACCGCCAACGTCTCGGTCGACTATAACTTCGAGCTTCTCGGCAGCATCGATAGTCGCATCCGTTTCGGCGCCAACAACGTCACCGACGAGCGCGCGCCACTTGCTGACGACAGCTTCGGCTACTTCGCCGACCAGCACTCTGATCTCGGGCGTTTTTACTACGTTGATTTGAGATTCGATCTGTAAGGCACTCCTCCTGCTCCATTCGGTTTGTCGATAAAGACGCGATTAGCCGAATGGGGCAATCTACTATTGCCTCCGAAGCGCTTTGCGGTAAAGTTAAGCTCTGAGCTTACTTCGAGGTAATCATGAACAGAACTAATCGATTTTTTGCCCGCGCAGCCCTAGTCTCGGCTATCACTTTGAGCCTAGCTTCGCAGGCTGTCGCCCAGCAAGACTGGGACGCAATCAACGAAGAAACCTTGCGCCACTTCCGCGCGCTTCTCCAGTTCGACACATCCGATCCGCCAGGGCGTGAACTTCCTGCTGCAGAATACATTCGCGATGTGCTCGAAGCCGAAGGCTTTGAGGTAGAGATGCTTGCCAACAACGACGAGCGCCCCAACGTGGTGACTCGCTTAAAGGGTAACGGTAGCAAAGAACCGCTGCTTATTATGGCGCATACCGACACAGTGAATGTGGATCCTGCCAAGTGGACGTTCCCGCCGTTTAGCGCAACCGTCGACGGCGGTTACGTCTACGGACGCGGCGCGGTAGATGATAAAGATAATCTCGCCGCTGGCCTTATGGTGATGCTAGAGCTAAAACGTCAGGGCATAAAACTCGACCGTGATGTAATCTTCCTCGCCGAATCAGGTGAAGAGGGAGCAACTGAATTCGGCATCGAGTTCATGATTAACGAGCATTTCGACAAAATCGAATCTGAGTTTTGCTTAGCCGAAGGCGGCTCGGTGGCACGCGTTAATCGCGAGGTGCAGTATGCGGGCATCCAGAGCGTTGAGAAAATCCCTTACCAGATAAATTTGACTGCTACCGGCGTCGCGGGCCACGGCTCAGTGCCGCTGCAGACAAACCCAGTCGTGCGTCTTGCCAAGGCGATGGCCGCGGTAGCCGACTGGCCTTCGCCTATTAGACTTAACGAAACCACGGCAGCTTACTTCGAGCGCCTCGCGGGTATTTCTCCTCCCGACGCGGCGGCGCGTTATTTAGCTGTCCTCGACCCCGCAACGCAGGCTGAGGCAGACGAGTATTTCCGCGAATTCGAGCCGCGCCATGCGTCTATGCTGCGTTCGTCTTTGTCGCCCAATATTATCGAGGCGGGCTATCGAATTAACGTGATTCCGTCTGAGGCAAAAGGCTATGTTGATTTCCGCGCGCTACCCGATGAGGATATTGATGCCTTTTTGGATCAGGTCCGCGAGGTGATAAACGATCCGAGTGTCGAGGTCGCATTGGGACCTAGAAATACGCGCCCACGTGGCGAAGCACGGTTAAACACGCCGGCATTCTCTGCCATCGAGGCGGGTATCACTAAACATTATGGGGTAGTGACTCTGCCGACAATGAGCACAGGTGCAACCGACATGGCGTATCTACGCAACAAGGGCATTGAGTGCTACGGCATTGGTCCGGCTATCGATCGTGAGGATGCTGCCCTAGGTTTCGGCGCACACAGTGATCAGGAACGAATCTTAATTTCCGAGCTTAATCGCTTCGTGCGCTTTCATTGGGATATTGTTCTACAGATTGCCGCTGAACAGTAAATTGAAAACAGGCATTTGAAAAAAGAGCCGCGCACTAAGCGCGGCTCTTTTTTTGTGGTTTTAAATTTTACGAGGAATATGAGCGGTTAGCTAAATCGCAGCATTCACATTGTCGCGCAAATGTTCAAGATTGATCGTTCCAACAATAGCAGAGCTCACACCAGGAATAGCAAGTACGGTACGCAGATTCTGCGCTGTTTCCTTGGGCGTGCCGAGAGCATCGTGGCCACTGTTGAGTGCTTTCTTAATTAGCACACCTTTGTTGGCGGCGTGAGCCGCCGCTATTACCGGTGCGTCTTCGGTATAAGAGGGGTTGTAAGTTGCCATCACTAGGTCGAGCGACTCGACAGCGCGAAGGCCGCCTTTTACCGTTTTTGTTGACATACCAATGGCGCGTATCTGGCCCTTTTCCTGCATGTTCAGCAGCGTGGGAAGGCAATCTGTCTGGTCGAGAATTTTAAGATCTTCGCCGTCGGAATGTATTAGCACGATGTCGAGATAGTCTGTTTTCATATCGCGAAGGCTGCGTTCGACACTGCGTCGGGTGTGTTCTGCACCAAAATCAAAAAAAGATTTTCCCGTGGTAAATTCTTCGCCGACTTTAGTGCAGATAACCCATTGATCGCGGTCGCGTAAAAGACGACCTATGCGTTGCTCGCTACTGCCATAGGCGGGCGCGGTGTCGAGAAGGTTAATACCGCTCTCGCGTGCGACATCTAACAGTGACTCGATCGCGCGGTCTACGGGCAATGAGAAGCCAGTAGGATATTTTACTTCTTGGTTGCGGCCGAATTTGACTGTGCCTAGGCCCAGACACGAGACGTCGATGCCAGTGCTGCCGAGTGGTCGTTTTGCTAATGTCATCGAACTTTTCCTAATTGATAGCAGCGAAGCGAGAGGCGCTACTGCTTATTTTTTAACGATCCCAGTGGGCTTTCGCAAGCGTTGCCTTTGGAAGGAGTTGCGCCAGTGCGTCGAGCGTGTGAGTTCCATCGCCGCGCTTTTTTGTCACATTGCCCGCGAGTTCTGCGAGAACGCTGTCGGCGAGGGCAGGTGTCAGCGTGAGTTTGGTTGGCCACGCGGCAATATAGCCGTCTTCGGCAATAAAAAGCGCGCCATCGGGGCGTGACCCGTCAGCCATCTTCGCCTCTGCGCGGTCTATTGCGAAACAGCCCCACTGTGCTCCGCTTAAGTCTACCCACGGAAATAAGTCAGTAATAAGTCGCTTGGCACGGTCGATTAATTCGTCGTCGGGCACGCCAACACCGGACTCCGCAAGCTCACCGCCTAAATACCAAACCGGCTTCCCGTCATCTGCGACATGAGTGGTGACGGTGAGTTTCGGCGTGAGGCTAAAGTCCTCGCCTATGCAATGCGCGAAGACCGAGCCGAGACCCGCCTTCTTCACCCAGACCATATTAAGCGGTCGAAGCTGCGCGGCGGGTTTGGCCAAGCCTGCTGCGTCTATTAATGCCTGATTGCCTTTACCCGCACAGAAGATCATGCGCTGAGCTTGAATGCTGACAGTACTGTTTTCAGAACCGCTTGTGTCGTTAGGTAGTCCTGTGGCGGTGCGAAGCGTGACAGAGTTAGCGTGTCCACTTGCGTCTCGTAAAAAGCAGATGCCGTTAGGGTCAATCTTGAAAATCGACTCGTCATAGCGCGCGCGCAGCAGCGAAAGAAGACTGGGCGTATCGACAGCGAAGTCGGGCAGGGCATAGAGTGAGCCATCGACCGTTGCTTCGGCAAAAAATGGAGGAAAGTCCTTCCGCGGCACGGATTCCACGCGTCCTTGCAGACTCTTGCTTCCGAAGAAAGCCTTTATTTTGGAGCGGTAGCTCGCGCTAGACCACATGTAATAACGCTCGCTGCGCACCTCACAGCCGCTTAGGTCTATCTCGCCCGTGCCGTCGAAACACGCGCGCCACCGTGCGGGCAGGGCGGCAATAGTGTTGGCCGCGTCAGTGACCGAGCCGCCGAGTGAGTATTTTAATCCGCCGTGGATAATGCCCTGAGACGCGAGGGTCTGCGCAGCGCCAAGACCTTCGGCTTCGAGCAACACCGCGTCGTAGCCCTCGTCACGCAGGCGATTAAGCAGCCAGAGGCCGGCGATGCCGCCGCCGAATACGACGATGTCTGTGCAATAAGGCGCGTTCATTTTGGGCCTATCTAGGTCGTGAATCGGAGGGTGAATTAATCTGCATTTACGGTAGCGAGCAACAGGCTTTTTTCTGTAGGATGCGGGCATAAAGTATATCGACCGCTATGCGGATTTCACAACAGCGCCGCCAAGAGCCGAAACGCATGCCACGAGTCCTTTACTCCATCCTATTTACATTGCTTACGCCGCTTATTCTTATCCGGCTGCTCGTGCGCTCAATTAAGGCGCCAGGCTATCGGCGACGCATTGCCGAGCGTTTTGCGTTGCAGAGGCGGCCCGCCGAACGGGATCTTTCTAAACCGCTGCTGTGGATTCATGCAGTGTCGGTGGGCGAAACCGTTGCCGCTGCGCCGTTGGTACGCGAGCTTCGCCGCGACTACCCAGATCATCAGATTCTCATCACCTGCATGACGCCCACAGGCTCTGAACGCGTAAAGGCGCTTTTTGGCGACACGGTCTTACACGCCTATCTGCCCTACGACACGGCGTGGGCGATGAAGCGGTTTGTGAAGAAATACGAACCGGCCGTGCTTATTCTGATGGAAACTGAACTTTGGCCGAACCTCATTCATTACTGCGGCAGAGCTAATGTGCCCGTCGTGCTCGCTAACGCGCGCCTGTCTGCCCGGTCAGCCCGCGGTTACAGTCGATTTGGCGCGCTCACTCGGCCCATGTTGCAGCAATTGGAGCTTGTTGCGGCGCAGTCTCAGGACGACGCCCACCGGTTAATCTGCGCGGGTGCTAACCCAGACGACGTTCGCGTCACCGGAAGCCTAAAATTTATCGTCGATGTCGATAAGAGCGCGCAGCTAGCGGCAGGCGTATTCGACGCGATTGACGCTTCCGACCGCGTGGTCATCATCGCATCCAGCACTCGTGAGGGCGAAGAAGAGAAAGTATTGACCGCGTTCAAGCAGGTGTTAGAGAGCCATCCACAAACTGTGCTGCTGCTCGTGCCGCGTCATCCCGAGCGCTTCGATGCGGTTGCGACACTGGTTGGCCGCATGGGGCTTAAATTGGGCAGGCGCAGCAAAAACGACCTGCTGACCGCCGAGATGAACGTCTACCTTGGCGACTCGATGGGCGAAATGATGAGTTATTACCGACTCGCGAGTATCGCGTTTGTAGGTGGTAGTTTGGTAAATACAGGCTGTCAGAATGTGCTCGAACCGGCGGCTTTCGGTATTCCGGTGGTAACGGGGCCGTCGCAGTTTAATTTTGCGACGATTTGTCGTCAGCTCGAAGCCGAGGCTGCGCTGCGCACCGTCGCCGACGAAAAAGAGCTCGCCGATTTTCTCATCGACCTTATTCCCGATTGGGCACGTCAGGCTGAGATGGGCCGCCGCGGCAAGGCTTTGGTTGAAGACAATCAGGACTCACTTCCCGCCTTGCTTAGTTTGTTAGAGCCGCTTCTGGTCGCGCGCTAGCCACGCGTAAGATTTTCTGCACCACTCGCAGTAACCCGAATATTGTCTTCGATGCGTATGCCGCCACTTGGAATGAGCTCATCTATTAAGGGCCAATTTAAGGCCTCGCGCGCGTCGCCCGCACGCAGCGGATCGAGCAGCATAGGAATAAAATAGAGCCCAGGCTCGACGGTAAAGACCATGTCTTCGGACAGCATGCGCGTTGTGCGCAGGGCAGGCGAATGCGCCGGCGGTTCGATGCGTCCTCCGCTTGCGCTGCGCTGATGCCCGCCCACATCGTGCACCTGAATGCCTAAAAGATGACCTACGCCGTGAGGCATAAAGGCATGGGCGATGCGGCGCTCGACGAGTTCAGTTTTGGCGACTTTCGCGATGCCGTGTTCGACTAACAGACTCGCCACGCCGGCAATCGCCTGATCATGGAGAGTCGGATAGGAGACACCGGGCTTAACGCTGGCGACGATAGCGAGTTCGAGCGCCTCCATACCCGTAATGAGCGAGTCCATAACCGGGTGGCAATGCTGAGACGGCGTCGTCCGAGTAATGTCCGACCCGTAGCCGTTAACACGACTGCCGGCATCGATTAGCAGAAGCTGTGCATTGGGGACGCGTACGCGCGATTTGTGTTGGTAATGCAGCACGGCGGCATTGGCGTCGAGCCCGACGATGTTGGTATACGGGGTCTCGTATTCGAGCAGACCACAGGCCTGAAGAAAGGCGTTATGTATCTCATATTCACTGCCGCCGCCGAGGAAGCAGTCCGCCGCCGCCGCATGACCCACTAAGCCCTGTTGATTGGCGTGGCGCAGCTGCGTTATCTCATACTCGGTTTTGACCGCTCGGGCAAAATCTAACGGAGCGAGCAGCGCGGGCGCATTGAGTTTTGCCGGCGAGATGCCTTGCGCTGCTGCCCACGCGGTATTCGGGCCTAGGTAGTCGCATACTGAAAGGTCTGCCTGCCCGGCAACCTCTTCGATACTCGACAGTTGCACAACATCGAACACCTCGTGGATTACTGGTTCGAGCTCTGCGTCGATTTGTAGACTCTGGTCGTACCAAAAGTCCTGCGGGACGACCTGGAAATAGCGCGGCGTGTCGCCGGCTTTCACGAGTATAAACTGATCGGGGCGATTCACTGGCAACCAGTGCGCAAAATGGCCGTAGGCCTGAAATACAATCCCGCGGTCATCGCCAAAATAGTGCTGTTCGCTGCCGCTGTGAATCAAGACGCTCTGATCTTCTGCGAGTAGTTGCGCATACTTAGTTACAAGTGTTGCGACATGTTGCGCGTAGCTGCTGGCTTTATTGGGGTTTGCTTTACTTGCGGGAATTTGTGTCACGAGTATTTAGCCTTTTCTTGAGGGTAGAGCGGCTACGCCGCCGGCATGCGCTTAGTATACTGCGCGAGCGCTAATTTGAGCGATAGTTGGCGCAGTGATGCTCCCCTTTCCTATACTGAATTAAAACAATGTCCATACCGGGCGACGGGCGAGGAGAGTACATCGTGGCATTAGATCCAATTCATGAGCCTTTGCTTAAAAAGTGCACGCTGCTGAGGCAGCCCGCAAACCCTCTGCCGCGGCGCGTTGCGAATTCTGCTGCAGCGAGACCGCGAAGACTCGCCGCGAAACGCCGCACCGTGCCAGCGTCGACTTACTTCGTCGAAATCGACAACGCGAGTTGTAGGGTAGAACTGTTCGATGCGGCCTGTCGCTTGTTCTTTCGAGCGCGACTGCAAGAAGCCTTAGTGCGCCACTCTGCAGCGCTCCATGCGTACTCGCTCCTTGCCGATCGCGCTGTTTTATTACTCAGTGCGCCGTCGACATGGCCGGTCGAAAGGCTTGTCAGTCAGGTGCAACAGACTTATCTGCACTACTTTAATCAGCGCTTTCGCCGCCGACTTCGCAGCGCGCAAAGCTATTCCGCACTCTGCTGCGTGCAGGGTATTGAGCTTACGCGTGAATGCTACCGCTTTATCGAAAGATCTCCGCTGATTGCAGGAGAAAGCCTCTGTTTGGGGGACACCGAATGGTCTAGCTATCCAGCAAATGCGTTTGGGCAGGCGGGCAGCGGGTTGGTGCGGCATGCGTGTTTCGATTCGCTCGTGCCAGACAAGCAAGGATCGCTCGCGCTCTACCGCGACTTCATTTCGCGTCCACTCGACCCACTCTATGCGCGCTGTCTTTCCGAAGCGCTGCATACGCAGCAGCATGTCGATGCGCTCGCCATGCCGGTCGGCTTGCGCGCCACCAACGAGTAGACTCGTTGGTGGCTATGGCAGTTGGTCGCTACTCGTAGTTCTCGAGACTTGGGCACGAACAGAACAGGTTTCGGTCGCCATAGACGTTGTCGATACGATTGACACTGGGCCAGTATTTATTGGGCGCGTGTTCGCCGACAACCCCGGGGTAGGCACCTTGGCGCTTGCTGTAACCGCGAGTCCATTCGTCGTCCATTATATCGGCGAGAGTGTGCGGTGCATTTTTCAGAGGATTGTCCTCGGCATCGAATTCGCCTGATTCGACCTGCGCGATTTCGCGGCGGATCTCGATCATCGCGTCGATAAAGCGGTCGAGTTCGACTTTCGATTCGCTTTCGGTGGGCTCGATCATGAGAGTGCCGGCAACGGGGAACGACATGGTCGGGGCGTGGAATCCGAAATCCATCAGCCGCTTTGCCACGTCTTCCTCGCTAATGCCAGAAGATGCCTTAAGGGGACGCAGATCGATAATACACTCGTGTGCAACGCGGCCGTTGCGTCCCGTATAAAGCACCGGGTAATGACCTTCGAGTCGCTGTGCGATGTAGTTTGCGCCAAGAATGGCCACCTGTGTTGCTTTGAGTAGTCCTTCACCGCCCATCATAGCGATATACATCCAAGAGATGGGCAAAATGCTCGCACTGCCCCAAGGGGCGGCCGAGACGGCGCCGTTGCTCGCATCGGGGCCGCTTAGCTTAATCAGCGAATGATTAGAAACATGCGGCGCCAAGTGGGCTTTGACACCGATCGGTCCCATGCCCGGACCGCCCCCACCGTGTGGGATGCAGAAAGTTTTGTGCAGGTTCATGTGCGACACGTCCGCGCCGATTTCTGCGGGTTTAGCAACGCCAACCTGAGCATTGAGATTGGCGCCGTCCATATAAACCTGTCCGCCGTTATCGTGAACGAGTTGACAGGCCTGCTTCACGCCTTCTTCATACACACCGTGAGTCGAAGGGTAGGTAATCATTAGTGCAGCCAGGTTATCGCTGTGCGCCTCGGCCTTAGCCTGCAAGTCGGCGATGTCGATGTTGCCGTCGTCGTCGCAGGCCACAAGTACAACTTTCATGCCGATCATCTGCGCGCTCGCCGGATTGGTGCCGTGAGCCGACGTTGGAATGAGGCAGATGTTGCGCTGCTTGTCACCGCGGCTCAGGTGATATTTGCGGATCGCAAGGAGGCCGGCGTATTCGCCCTGTGCACCCGAGTTGGGCTGCATGCTAACCGCATCGAAACCCGTCACTGCCTCGAGCATAGTTTCGAGCTGAGTAATCATTTCGAGGTAGCCAGTCATCTGCTCGACAGGGGTGAATGGATGCGGCTTCGAGAATTCTGGCCAGCTAATAGGCATCATTTCGGCTGCCGCATTGAGTTTCATGGTGCACGAGCCGAGCGGAATCATCGAATGCGTAAGCGAGATGTCCTTGTCCTCGAGGCGCTTTAAGTAGCGCATCATCTCGGTTTCGCTGTGATAGTTATTAAAGTTCGGGTGAGTCAGGTAGGCGCTCGTGCGGGTGAGTTCGGCTGGAATCACCGGCCCCAGTTTGCCTGCCACGATCGCGGCATCGATCGCCTCGACCGAAAGCTCTTGCGCCATGTCGCCGAATAACACCTGCCAAAGTGTCGCGATGTCGTCAGGTGTCGTGCATTCGTCCAGGCTAATGCCCAACTCGCCTGCGCTGGCAAGGCGATCGGTGCGCAAATTCACCGACGCCGCATCGGCGCGGGCCATGATAGCGCTAGCCTGTGCGGCGTCGACTTTGAAGGTGATCGTATCAAAGAAGTGAGTGTTAACTATCTCCATTCTCTCTGATTTCAGACCCTGAGCAAGGATTTGCGTGAGCCGATTGATACGCTGCGCGATGTTTCGTATACCCTCGGGGCCATGGTACATAGCAAACATCGCCGAGATATTGGCGAGCAAAACCTGCGCGGTGCAGATGTTGCTGTTGGCCTTTTCGCGGCGGATATGCTGCTCGCGAGTCTGCAGCGCCATGCGGAAAGCCTGACGGCCGCGCTTGTCGACAGAGACGCCAATGATGCGTCCTGGAACGGCGCGCTTGTAGTCATCCTTTGTTGCGAAGTAAGCCGCATGCGGTCCGCCGAAACCCATTGGCACGCCGAAACGCTGGGTGGTACCGATAACGACATCGGCGCCCATTTCACCCGGTGGCTTAAGCAGAGCAAGGCTCATGATGTCGGCTGCGGTGATGGCAATCGCCTCGTGCTGATGGAGAACGCTGATGAAACCACTCAGGTCGCGCAGTTCGCCGTTCATTGCGGGATATTGGAAAATGCCGCCAAACAGGGACGCGGCGTCGATGCTTCCCCCAATGTCTTCCGGGTTGCCAATAATCAGCTCGAACTCGAAGCACTCGGCGCGGGTTTTAATTACATCGACAGTTTGCGGAAAGCATTGGGCATCGACGAAAAAGGCATTGGCCTTGCGATTCTTGCTTACGCGTTTTGCTAGCGCCATAGCCTCAGCGGCGGCAGTCGCTTCATCCAGAAGCGAGGCGTTGGCTAGGTCCATGCCGGTAAAGTCGAGAACCATTTGTTGGTAGTTGAGCAGACTCTCGAGTCTGCCCTGCGAAATCTCAGGCTGATAGGGTGTATATGCCGTATACCAGCTTGGATTCTCTAACACGTTGCGCAAGATGACGTTCGGCGTATGTGTGTCGTAGTAGCCAAGTCCGATGAACGATTTGCGAAGCTCATTCTTATCAGCGAGGCTGCGCAGCGCCGCCAAAGCTTCGGGTTCTGTCATTGCCCCGTCGAGCGCCATCGGATGTTGCAAGGCAATCGCACTAGGCACCGTCTGCTCGACAAGACTGTCGAGCGATTCAAGTCCGAGTGCGTTCAGCATCGCCGCGATTTGCTCGGCATCGGGACCGATGTGGCGATCGATAAATTCGCCTCGATTCTGCAGCGTGCTGAGGGGAGTTACGGCGTCGTTATGGGTCGAAGCTTGGTCCAGCTTCACGGCGGCTTGAGTTTGCATTGCCATCCTTACACTATCAGAAATGAGCGAGGCCGAGCGGTTTCATCCGCTTCGGCCTCAGTTAACTATCTTCTGTGATGCACTTTTGGCGCGGAGCGACCGCGGCGCAAATGCCTCGTTCTGTGCTATTCGCCTTCGCAGTGCTCTGCATACGCCTCAGCGTCGAGCAGCTCGTCTAGCTCCGCTGCGTCTTCAAGGCGAATCTTGAAGAACCAGCCGCCGTCGTAGGGTACTGAGTTGACCGTTTCGGGCGCATCGAGGAGCTCTTCGTTAATCTCAACAATCTCGCCTGACACAGGGCTATATACGTCTGAGGCGGCTTTAACAGATTCGACTACGGCGACTTCATCTTTTGCATGAATAGTTGCGCCGACTTCTGGCAAATCGACAAACACGATGTCACCGAGCGCGTCCTGTGCGTGGTCGCTAATGCCGACGGTGGCAATGCCATCTTCATCGATGCGAACCCATTCATGGGAGGTAGCGAACTTACAATTGTCTGGAATAGTGCTCACGTTGTGTTCCTCGCGTTTCGCCCGTTGCGGCAGCGCCGGCTCAGGCTGTTCTAAATTGTCGGAAGCGGAAAAGTTGCGCGCATTTTAACGGATGCTGCCCGTTATTCGAAAACCTTTTTGCCAAAGCGAACGAAATTAGGTTTCACCATGCGCACGGGTGTGGCTTTACTGCGTAAATCCACATCACAGCTCGCCGTGTAAGTGGGTACGCGCGCGAGGGCGATCGAATGCTTGAGCGTTGGTGAAAAAGTGCCGCTCGTGACAACTCCCTGTCCTATCTCGATACCGTCTGCGTCTCTGCAGGTTAGGGTCTGACCTTCGCGCAGCACGCCACGCTCTTCGAGTACGATGCCGGTCAGAATCGGCAGCCTGCCTGCTTCGAGCTCTGCGCGCTGCGCAATCAGTGCGGCACGACCGACAAAATCACGTTTACTTGGCTCCCATGCGATCGAAAAGCCCATGTTTGCCGACAGCGGCGATACGGTCTCGTCCATGTCGTGTCCGTAGAGATTCATGCCAGCCTCGAGGCGCAGCGTGTCGCGAGCGCCGAGACCGATGGGTTTTACGCCACCGGTGAGCAGGGCCTCCCAGAGCTGCGGCGCCTGCTCGGCGGGCAAAATAACCTCGAGGCCTTTTTCACCCGTATAGCCTGTGCGTGCCACAAACCAATCGCCCAGTTCGACTCCGCGGAAATTGCCGAGCGCCCGAATTGCAGCTGCCTCAGATTCGCCCTCGCGGCCGCAGTCGTTAAGAATCTGGCAGACGCGCTCGATAGACTCAGGGCCGTGAATGGCAAGAATGCCAAGCCCCGGGCGCTCTTCGACGCTAACTGCGTAACCAGTAGTCTGCAGCGCCATCCAGCGCAGGTCTTTGACGCGTGTGGCGCAGTTAACCACCAAACGGTAGCCAAAACTCATGCGGTAAACGATTAGGTCATCAATCACGCCGCCGTCATCGTTTAGCATGCCGCTGTAAAGCGCGCGACCAATCTCATCGAGGCGTGCGACGTCGTTCGCGAGTAGGCGCTGCAAATAGGCCTCGGCGTCGACGCCCGACACATCTACCACGGTCATGTGGGAGACATCGAAAACACCGGCCGCGGTGCGTACCTGAGTGTGTTCCTCGATTTGCGAGCCATAATTAATCGGCATCTCCCAGCCGGAAAAATCGACCATTTTGGCCCCGGCGTCGAGATGGTGTTGGTAGAGGGAGGTGCGGTTAGTCATGAGAGGCTCGAGTTTTACTGATTTTCATTCTCGCGCCGAGAAGTACTTTTTCTTGGCACGCGTGTAATTTCACGCATTATCGCTCACTCTCGTTACCCTGTCGCTAAAAGCAGAAAAATCTAAGAAAAATTCTAAGGCTGCCACGCATAGGTGAACTTGGCGAAGAAGCTGCGGTTAATTGGCTCTATCGAATCGAAGCGGTCGTCTTGAAAACTTGCATCCGAATAACCAACAAAAAAGCGCGTTGCTGCGGTGAAGCGATAGCTATAGAGCAGCTGTGCGGTGAGGTCTTTGCTGCGGCGCTGAACGGCGTTGAGGTAAAGCAACTGATCGCGTTCGCGATCGTTGTATTGGAGTGTGAAGCGAAGAAAGCTTTTTGCGGTGAACTGATAGGTGGTTCGAAGATCGGAAAGATTCGCGGTAAATAGTCTTCCACCTTCAACATCGAACTGCTGAAGGGTGTGGCTTAGGTTAAATTGTAGATGTCGACCAAACTGTAGTCGGATAAACGGGCTCAAACGATTCGAGCGGCCCAGCCGTGTGTTAGCAAAATCGACCACATCTTCTATGCGCAGTGTCGCCCCGATGCCGAGGTTTGCGGTAGGAGAAAAGCCTATAGAGAGCTGGTTAAACTGCTCATCAAAGGTTTGGCCGTTCCAATAGGTCTTGCTGCCACCGACGAGCGCGTTCAGATAGGACTGCGCGGGGCCGTTCATGTTTAGGAAAAACTCAAGTTCCTCTTCGAGCTGCTTTCCCGATTGATCTTCAGTGCGGTCATAGTCTGCAGCAAAGCGTATGCGGCTAAAAAAGCTGTCGCCGTCGGCGCGCCACGTGCGGCCAACCGTGGTCACGAAATAGTTGTAATCGACACGGTTAACAAAGCCTAAGTCTGCACGAAAATCTTTTCCGATGTCGTCATAGCCGATCCGCCAATCCCATTCGGCGTCGATGTGATTGTACTGCACCCGCAGGCTATTGCCCGAAGTCTCGCTTGCCTGACCGAAGCGTTCGCGCAGCTGGAGAGGATTTTTCGAACGCGAGTAAACCCCCTGAATGCTCACGGTATCGCTGTTGGTTGGACGCAGCACCGCGTCGATGCTGGCAACGCTGTTGCTGTAACCTAGCGTATCGGCGCGGCGGTCGGTCAAGACCGCGCCGACAGTCGAGTTATCAAAGAGGTCGAGACGATAGCGTGCAATGCTAATGTCGCTTTCGACAGCTTGTGTGTTAGCCGCATCACTCCCCGCCGACGCGGTAAGTGTTGCCACACTCGAACTCAGACTGCGGGGCATGATGAAACTGGTCGACTGATCATTCGCGGTCAGCACGCCATAAGTGTGGCGCCCAGACTTACCCGTTAGTTTTAGGCCGTAGTCGGGATCGGCGATGTTGCGTGTGTAGACAAGGTTTTGGAACGTGTCGAAGTAATCTGCGCCGTCGAGGAAAAAGGTTCTGCGTTCGGGGAAAAACAGACTAAAGGTATTGTTGATATCGAGCTGCGGGGCATCGGCCTCAACTTGCGAGAAGTCTGGGTTAACAGTCGCGTTGAGGTAGAGATCCTGCGTGATGCCCCACCGCACGTCGACACCGGCATCAGGATCTAGTCCTGGTTTTTCCCAAGCGCCCAAACTGCGAGGTCGACTCTGCACTGAGGTGGTTGTGAACGTCGGTATGACTTCGAGATTACGACTCGCCTCCAGATTGTCGAGACCCTCGAGTTTTCGAATCTGGCAGAGGTAGCACAAGGTATCGCGATCAAGCGGATTATTCGAAATACGGTTTTGGCGATCGCGCGGAAATTGTCTAACAAAATCGACGCCCCATACCTGTTTAGTCTCCGAGGGGGAAAACCTCAGTTGCTTAAGCGGGATCGCCATCTCGACTTCATAGCCATCCAAAGTTATCCGTCCTGCGCTATCCCATATTCCGTTCCAGGATTTATCGCCGCGACGATTTACATCGTCATAGATACTGTCGGCTTGCACGCCAAGAGGATTCACCCAGAACTCATAGGCGCGGCGCTCGTCATTGAACGTGTCGAGGACGATACCGATATGGTCATCGTCCCATAGTAAGTCTCTGTCACTGTAAAACGCGCGGATCTGTGAGACATCGGGATCTGCTGCGATAAAAGCCACATAGAGCGTCTCGCCGTCCTCCATGATGAACGCGTCGGCGCTAACTGTGGTGCGGACGTTCTCGGCCGGATCGGTCTCAATATCGATTAAAACCCGCTTGGCTTCGCGCCACTCTATCGCATTGATTGTGCCATCGATTCTTGGCGCAGAACTAATCCGCGGAATTTCGTAGCTCGGCAGAACGGCTGAATCAGCTGCTGCGGCAAGCGCGCTCGCGACCCAAAGGGTAAGAGCGCCTGCAGCGATCGGAAAATAACGGCAAAGGGGGTTTATCAAAGCGTCTTCACGGCCTCTTTTGTCACTCTAATTCAGTGAGGAAGCGGTCGCCACGAAAAAGGTATTTATTGTCGCTATCGAGCGAAAAAACAACTGAATTCGAGCGGCCTACAAGCTCCATCCGAGGAATGAAGCTATAGGCGCGGCTGTCTGCGCTATTGTCGCGATTGTCTCCAAGCACGAAGTACTGATCCTCAGGCACTACAGCCGGCCCGTAGCTGCGGCGGCTGCGGCTCACATAACCGCTCTCGAGTCGCGCGCGGTGGCTAATCTCGGGCAGCTCTTCGACAATGATTACTGAACTTTCGTCGCGGGAAATAACCTCATAGTTAACAGGTTCGCCATTGATAACCAGCGCGTTATTCTGCATCGCGACCGTATCGCCAGGAAGTCCAACAATACGCTTTATTAGCCTTTTGCCGGCGCGTTTCGAATCGATTATGACGATGTCGCCGCGCTGCGGGTCGCCTACTTCGGCGAGATTGATTTCGGTGAACGGCACTTTAATATCGTAGGCTAGTTTATTGACCCACACTTTATCGCCGTCGAGAAGCGTGGGTTGCATGGACGCGCCCGAGATCGAGCTAAGATCAGCAACCGCGCTCTTAAAGAAGACGATACAAGTAAGCAGCAAAAAGAATTGGCGATTCTCCGCCCACGCGACTTTTAGCGCGTGAGTGATGCGCTCGCCAAATCCTGCGTTTGGAGGCTGCGGTGTGGGCAGTTTATAGGACGCCTCCCGTTCGGACGATTGCGCGGTAGACTGGTCGCCATCGGGCACGCGAGGCTGATCTTCATTATCGTGCTTGTCGCTGTCGGCCATGGGGCACACCTGCTTTTACGTGTCTGGTTTAAACTACTGGGCGTCGCGTTCTTACAAGCCAAGTACTCTTTAATGAGATTAGTTTACACGGAAGCGAGGCGCAAGAAAGCACGTGTCCGAACGATCGCCAACGACTAATTTCGCGTAACACATTGACGAAGTCAGAAAGCCTAGTATGCTGTATGTATAAACAGTAAAAAAGCAGAACAACCTTTCCAGCCTCCACAGTGTCTTCGGCGAAAGGTAAGCGGTGGCAGTGTTCTCCCCACATGTTTTTGCAAAGCCAGATATTAGAGAGTTCTAACCATGAGCAGCGATTCGCTCCCTAACAGCACAGGCCTTGCGGATTTTCACCCCGCCAGCCGTGCGTGGTTCGAGGCGCGTTTCGGGCAGGCGACGCAGGCGCAAATCGAGGCCTGGCCGCAGATCAGGGCAGGGCGGCATACCCTAATCGCCGCGCCGACCGGCAGCGGTAAGACGCTCGCCGCATTCTATGCCGCTATCGACATGCTTCTTCAGCGCGGTCTAGAAGGCGAGCTGACCGACGGGGTGCAAATTCTCTACGTATCGCCGCTCAAGGCATTGAGTAACGATATCCAAAAAAATCTCGAGCAACCGCTTAACGGCATCGCTGAGCAGCTGCACCTACAAGGCTATGCACCGGTCAATATTCGAATCGCAGTTCGCACCGGGGATACGCCGCCGAGCGAACGCGCACGTATGGCTAAAAAGCCGCCGCATATTCTCGTCACGACGCCCGAGTCTTTCTATTTATTGCTGACCAGTGCGAGCGGCCGCGCGATGCTGTCTTCGGTGCGCAGTTTGGTTGTCGACGAAATTCATGCGCTTCTGGGTGATAAACGTGGCTCGCATCTGGCGCTGTCGATAGAGCGCCTGCAGCACCTTATCAACGCTCAGTGCGGTGAGCGAGCTCGCGATCAAGGCGGCCGGACGCTGCAACGCATCGGACTCTCTGCAACGCAAAAACCCCTCGATCTTGTCGCTAATTATCTAGTCGGTAATACGAT
>JAFMKB010000011.1 GCA_017853205.1 Gammaproteobacteria bacterium | reverse complement strand
TAAGCCGGCCCTTAAGCCGGCCCTTAAGCCGACAAAGGCACCCGATCATAGAATGGGTTCCCTTGTCGGCTTTTTGCTGCTTGAATAAACCTCACGGCGATAAGATTAATAATCCGATGAGGCGCTCACAGCTATGGCGATCGCAAATAACTCCTTAGATCTCCGCATAAAGCGAACCCTTCTTTTCACAATGGGTGTTTTCGCCCTACTTTTTGTTTATTACGCTCTCGACTTTAGCATGCGCGGGTTCACCCAAGACTTGAGCGCGGAAACTCACCTCTATACTGCTGGCGCTGTGTTACCCAACACGGCGATATTCACGCACATGCTTGCAGGCGCGACGATCACCTTTCTTGCCCCGCTGCAACTTTTTACACCACTCCGTCAGCGCTTCCCCGCTCTGCACCGCGTATCCGGCTACCTATTTTTTCTCTCGGCTATTCTCACTGCAATCGGAGGACTAGGGTTTATCGCAATTAACCGCACCATTGGTGGTCCGGTGATGGACGTAGCTTTTACTCTCTATGGGTTGTGCGTACTTGTTTGCTGCACTCAGACCATCCGCTTTGCCCGCGCTCGTAACTTTGTGACACACAGAGAATGGGCACTGCGAGTTTTCGTCCTAGCGATGGGGTCATGGCTCTATCGGATACAGTACGGTATTTGGTTCGCCACAATGGGCGACATGGGGATTGGTGAAAATTTCAGTGGTCCATTCGACTACTTTCAAGATTTCGCGTTCTTCGTGCCTTACTTGATAGGGGTCGAAATCTACATAAGACATCAACGTGCTGGTCGCCCCGTTTTGCCTCTGTACGCCACTCGCGGGCTCGCAGCACTATCAATCGCCTTGCTTAGCTTAGGAACTTACGCCTTCGCACCGATATTTTTCGGGTTACGATGAGACTAAGGCAAAAGCGTTGCGAAGCTCCAAAGCAGATTCTTCGATCGCTTCCATCCCTGCATCGATGCCTCCGGCGAAGGAGATGAATGCATGGATCATATCGGTGTAGCAAACATGCCTCACTGCTACGCCCGCCGCGGAGAGCTTGCGCGCAAACGCCACACCCTCATCGCGCAGCGGGTCAAATCCCGCCGTTATGACAAACGCAGGTGCTAAGCCCGTGACATCGGCAAAATGCGGAGACACGATGGGATCAGTCGCTCGACTAGCGTCTTCGAGGAAGTGGGTTCGAAACCACTCCATCCCTGCTTTGGTCAAAAAATAGCCTGAACTGAATTCAGCTATCGACGGAAAACTCATGGTGTAATCCGTTACTGGGTAAAGAAGTAACTGGAAACAGGGCTGCGGGAACTGAGACGCCTTACAGCTAAGCCCGACCGCAATAGAGAGATTGCCACCAGCGCTATCCCCGCCCACAGCGATTTTCGACGTATCGACTCCCCAAGCCTCGCCATTGGCACATAGCCAGCGATAAACAGAAAAGGCTTCGGCAAAAATCTGTTTAGACTTTGCTTCGGGTGCGAGTCGGTAGTCCACCGAAATAACGATGCAGCTTGCTCGCTCCGCGAGTTGTTGCGCTAACGTGTCATACTGTGCGACATCACCCAGTACATACCCGCCACCGTGGAAGTAAAGTAGCGCAGGGCGATGAGAACCAGCGAGAACCGGTTTAGAAAAATCAAAAGAGCAGCCGCTTGGGTAGTAACGACGAACTCGCGTCTCCCCAGCGTCGTGCACAACGATCGATTCTATTACCTCAACTCCCTCAAGCGCAGGTGGTGCAAAAGGATTCCCCCTCTCTGCGCGTGCCGCGCGAGTTTCCTGCGGCGAAGCGTCCTGGATTTGCTGTAATTGGGCTGCAGATTCGGCAACCTTCGAGGCCATAGCTTCCAATTTCTCGCTTCGTGCAGCGGCGTCCACTCGATTTTTACTCAATTTATACTCTCCAAATTCTCATCGATGCGCGTTCGGACCAATGCATCTTTCCACTCCTATAAAATTGAGTCACTATTTCTGGACGCATCAAACCCAACAAGCCAACCTAACAAACCTAGCAAGAGCAGCCATGGCACGATAAACAAGGCGATCTGCAGCGTGTCTTGCTCAAAAAAACCAAACGCTGTGGCAACGCTGTAGAAAATCACGGCGCTAAATTTCGCAAAAAAGTAATAAACCATAAAGGGTTTATTGTTGTTAGTCAGAGACCACGGCTGCGCCAGAAAAAGCCAACGTAGGGCGATCACCGCACCGAGGAGGTCCGTCGGCCAGAAGAGTAGAAGGTTAACGTTATGATGAAGATCTTCATGACCTGAAAAAAACCAGCTACCGAGCATCAGAAAGCCATAAATACCGCTGACACCAAACAAGACGACATTCAGCCCACCGAAGAGTCTAAAATTCACCCCCGCTGCTCTAAATCCCAGCTGCGAATGCGTCGCAAAGTAGGAGCGCCGAATCCGCTTGAGCATAAACAGAAAATAGAGCGTAAGGCATAGCGCAATGAGCGAGGCTGTCCGATAAAAATCTCGCTGCGGTGCAGGCGCCTCGTAATTCAGCAGCATCTCACGCCTACCGAAAAACGACGCTTCCCTACCTTCTTGCCGATTAACCCCTTTCAGTTGCGCGAGGCTGGCTTGCAAATTAAGTGGCAGAAACAAAGACTCCCATCCACTCATCTCACGATCAAGATTGCTGTTCATAATGACATCGAGAGAAAAGCTAATCGGCTGCAAAGAGGCATAGTGAATTCTCACCTGATCTCTAAATGTCGCTCCCGCCATCGTCGCAACATGCGCTGAAATCGCGCCATCAAGCGCTTCGTCCAAATAATCTCGAATGCGTGTTGTACAGTTATCGAAGAAGTAATCGTAGTCGTAATACAAATTTTCAGGCGCTCGATTCCAGTTCAATCTCGCCAGTAGCCGCTGCTTCTGCGCAGCACTTAGTCGGAGTTCGTCTTGCCAAACCGTCCTCTTCTGCGCTCGATAATTATCGATCTCTCGCCGCGTGCTCTGGGTCGCAAGCCGGTAATCTAACTCATCAATAAAGAAGTCATAGGCAAAGGCGACTGGACCTTCGCGAACCTCAAAAACCCCCCAGTTGTAGATCGTATCTGTTCCAGCTAGCCCGTCGACAACCCGAAGCGCACTGTGTCCAAAGTTATCCCAAACGTTATTACCCACATCCACTGTAATGAGATAGAACTCTAATTTCGAAGGATCTTCGTGCGCACCGTTTTCAGCACCAGATACCAGATGTGACGAGTGAACCATCACGGCAAGAAGAATCAGGAGCTGAGCGCATTGCAGTCTTGCGAGATGCCGCAAAAAGCCGATCAAGGGGAAGCAACGCTTATAAATCTCTACCACCACCAACGCTCCGAGTTCTGATTGTTAATTGCAAACTAGCCAACAGAAATTTTCAGCGAATTGGCAAATTCTTCGCGTCCGAGTTCACCATCAAAAAAAGTATTGAAAGAAAGACTCACTCGTTCAACATCTTCTACAACTTCTCTTACTCCATGACTCTGATTGGAAGGAAAAAGCAAAACATCGCCAACCTTGGCACCAATAAAATACCGATAGGCATTATGGTAGGTCTCTTGCCCTCTCAATAATTCATACCAAATCGAGTCTTGATTCCGATAAAAATTGATGCCGTCATCTTTAGCTAAATTAATATAAAGAACACCACTCACGACACTATTGGGATGAACGTGCGAATGATGCGACTCACCTTTGCGCGAGAGCGTTAGCCAAGACTGCGTCACTTTCAACTTAACGTTGTTCGCGGGACTAAAAACAGTTGCCAAATAGTTATCAAGGCAACTCTGAATGAATTCTCTTAGTGAAGTCATCGCAGGGGCATTGAGCACACTTTTGTTGCGCGAAGAAAAATTGGAAATCGCATTAATGGGGTCGCGCAGCTCTTCTTGAAAAAAGCGCATTTCATCGCTAGTGAAATTCCGATTAATCGCAGATCGCACAACAGGGACCGCAAACAAGTTCATCATTTCTGACTGCATAATACTGTCTTTACCCCGCCAACATTGTTGCCTGCTCACCGGACTGTAGTCTAGCGGGTTCACTCGCCTCATAAAAGAGCATCTGTCGACTCAACATGACTTAATGAGACCGCTCTTCCACCGACACCTTTAACTGGTATGATTGTGCAGAAGAGCATGCCGATAAACAGCTGTGTGCGAGAGAACTAAACACATCAAAAGCAAGAGAGAGTTTACATGTCTGAAGACCAAAATAATGCCGCAATGAATGGCGCCACCGCCTTGATTGAAACCCTTGCCGAATGCGGTGTTGAACTATGTATAGCGAACCCAGGCACCTCAGAGATGCATCTCGTCCAAGCATTAGATCGCGTACCAAAGATGAAATCTGTACTCGCGCTTTTCGAAGGCGTGTGTACTGGCGCCGCTGATGGCTATGCAAGAATGACCGGCAAACCTGCAGCGACCTTGCTCCATTTGGGTCCTGGACTCGCCAATGGAATCGCAAACTTACACAACGCTCGCCGCGCGAATTCACCGATGATTAATATCGTTGGTAATCATCCGAATTTCCACGTCGGATTTGACGCCCCGCTCACTTCCAACATCGATACGCTAGCGCGTAATTACTCGGCTTGGATAAAGTCGGAGAGCACAGAGACGACGCTCGCCCAAGATGGCGCCGACGCATTTACTGCAACCCTTCGCCAAAACCCTGGGTCGCAGGGACAAATTGCGACTCTCATTATGGGCGCAGATGCAGCGTGGGGTGAAAGCAAAGGACCGGTTGCGCCAAATGCATTACCTCAGCGTAGCAAAGTCAGCAGCGGTGCTATTGACGCGGTTGCTTCTACGATCGGTACAGGAGGCAAAGTAGCCCTGCTCCTCGAACACCATGGTGTTAGCCCGGAGGCGCTTGCTTATGCGAGTAAAATTTCTGTTAAAACCGGCTGCAGGCTCTTCACCGGCACGTTCCCTGCTCGCGTAGATGGCGGTCCCGGTAACCCCGAAGTTGAGCGCCTTCCTTATTTCCCTGAGCAGGTGTTACAAACGCTGGCCGGAATTGATCACCTCGTGCTGGTAGGTGGAGAGCCACCAGCGAGTTTCTTCGCCTATCGCGGCATTCCTGGCCAACTCATCCCGAAAGGCTGCCATGTGAGCAGGCTAACCCAGAAGGAAGAGGATGCCGTAGACGCGCTTGCTCGTCTCGCTGAGCGTCTTGGCGCTGAGAATGAATCAGTCAAAACTTATGAGCGTCGCGAAATACCGCGCCCAACCGGAGATCTCGAGACGAAAACAATTATTCAGGCAGTTGCGGCAACTATGCCCCCCGGGCTGATTGTTGCCACAGACTCAGGCGGAGGCAATGCCGCGCACGCGTTCTGCCAAAACTCTGAGCCCAATAGCTGGCTTAGTCTTACTGGTGGCGCTATTGGGCAAGGTGGACCCGTGGCAACGGGCGCCGCACTCGCCTGCCCCGATCGACCAGTGCTAGCCATGCTCGGCGATGGTGGTGCTGCGTATACGAATCAGTCTTTCTGGACGCAGGCACGCGAGAACCTCAATGTAACTACGCTAATTTTCGCCAATCACACCTACAATATACTCAATGTTGAGTACGGTCGTCTCGGCGTCACAGAGGTGGGAGAAATTGCAGCAAGTCTATTTGATATAGGCAATCCGGAACTAGACTGGGTTGCGATGGCCAAAGGTTTCGGAGTCCCAGGCGCACATGCCAAAGATGCTGAGGACCTCTGCCGACTGCTTGAGGAAAGCTACAAAACGCCTGGTCCTTTCGTGATTCAGGCGCGTGCCTAAGGTCAAAACCGCTTCGACTGGGCGTTAGGCCCAGTCGAAATTGCGCTGAAAACGGCCAAGTTTTGCGTAGAACGCGTCGGCTCGATCAGTATCCTCCTTCTGATCAGGAAACAGGATCGTCACAACAGGAATCACCACCAAAGGCAGAAGCAACGTCAGGAATGACGGATCGCGCCATTCACCAAGAAATTGACAGAGTTCGTACCAGTACTGTGGAAAGCCACCGACGTCTGCATTCTCGCTCCCGGCAAAATTTCGATTGAGCAACCACATTAATGCGCCGCCGACGAAGCCTGTGAGTATTCCCCAGAAAACCGCTAACTCCGTCGTGCGTTTCCAATAGAAAACGTAACCTACTGCAATCGCAGGTGGCACAACCATTGCGAATCCTAAAAGCAAGAACTGCAACACAGAACCGAAGTTCAGAGACCAAGCGAGAAACGCAGCGAGAGAACCATAGAGTGCCGTTGTGATTTTATAAGCCCTTAGTTTCGTATCGCTAGACCATCCTTTCGACGCAGGAATCCAATCGCTAACAAGCATCGTTGCACTCGCAAGCAATATCGGCGCACCTGATGAGATGACCGCTGCAAGCACCGCCGCCAACGCAATACCGCCCAGCAAAGGCCCAGTATCTATGGCGAGCTGAGCAATATTTAGGTACCCAGAGAGACCACTCTCGGCACCGTATTTCACCATCGTCAGAATACCGATACCGCCCGCAACGACAGGCATAATGGCTGCGATAACGCCCGCCCAAAAGAATCCGGGAATCAGATATTCTTGCTTTGCCGCCGAACTCGCATAGTTTGCGTATACCGAGGCGGCCGGCGTATGAATCGTGGCAGAAATAAACAGTGCGATAATCGTAGCCCATCCGATACCGGTAAAACTCCACCAAGACGGTACATCTTTGCCCGAGGCTGCGAGCATGACCTTCGATTCAGCAATAACGGCCGTCCACCCGCCAAGATTCTGCATAGCGATAAGTCCTACCGCACCGAGACCTACGATGATCACAATGCAGTGCACGATATTCGTTACTGCCGTGCCCTTCAGTCCGCCCGTTATTGTAAACAGAACGATAACGAAACCGCCGATAAGAATACCAACCCAGAACGGCCAACCGGTCACACCACTGACAATGGTGGCAATAACGTAGGGCTCGATAATATTGATGACGAGATATTCTGCCTGCACGCAGAGGCTGGAGAGTGACTGGCAGCGCTGCGATCCAAACCGAAAGTCGAATACCTCACCCACGCTCGAGAGACGCAGCCGCCGATAGGGAATAGCGAAGAAAAGACCCACCAAAAAAAGCGCCGCAAAGGAATTAACGCCGTACCACAAGTGACCGATGCCCTCGCTTATCACATCACCCGCCACGCCGTAGGTGCCAGCGCCTCCGATACGTGTGCCCGCGATTCCTGCCGCTAGCATGCCCACGCCAAGGGTCCCACCCCCTATAGCCCAGTCGGCGGAACTGCGGTTGCCGCTGCTGATATAAATGCCGACGATTACAAAGAAGACGAGGTAACACAGTATGACTAAGGCTGGCAGATCCATCTAACTCTCCGAGAGTGTTCTAATAAAGCGTTGCGCTTCTAATCACACACTTTTTAATTGTATTTTCAAGAGAGCCGAGCATAACCTCCGAGCACCTTATTGCGCAATTATTGCCCACGATCAAGCTCTTGCATGCACGTTGGCCTTAGGCTTAACTCTAGCAATTGAAAGCGGCTGACACCCGATAGCATTCGAGACTAAGGACCTTATCATGACAATTCCGACTCCTGGCAGCAACGACTGGCTCGCGCAAGTGATCGAACCTATTGAGGATCCAGCGCGCGAGATTATCGATCCCCACCATCATCTCTGGCGCAACCGCTTTAACCAAGACTATTTATTGAATGAGTTATGGGCAGACACCAGTGCCGGCCACAATGTGACCAAAACAGTATTCATGGAATGTCGCGCGTTTTACCGTCGTGAGGGACCCGAGCACTTAAAGGCACTTGGCGAAACTCAGGCAATCACCGAAATCGCCAGGCAGTCGCATGAAAACAGCGAAGGGCGCGCGCAGATTGCAGGCATTGTCGCCCATGCCGATCTCACCCTCGCGGGCACCGAAAAGGAGAAGCTAATAGAGCTTTTAGATGGGCATGCCGCGATTGCCGGATCGCTGTTTAAGGGTATCCGACAGGCCGGTGCTCGCGACAGAGACCCCGAGGCGCTAGTAATCCCCGGCTCCGCGCCAGCCTGCCTGTATGGCAAAGAATCATTTCGAGAAGGACTACGGCTGCTCGCACTGCGCGGGCTAAGTTACGACACATGGCATTACCATCATCAGAACTTGGACTATATTGATCTTGCGAATGCAGTGCCCGAATGCACCATGGTGTTAGACCACTTTGGCACACCACTCGGCGTAGGTCGCTTCCGAGGCAATCGCGATGAAATCTTTAAAGAGTGGAAAACTGAAATGCGTGAACTGGCCAAATGCAGCAACGTCTACGCAAAGATTGGCGGCCTTGCGATGCCAGACAACGGTTTTGACTGGCACCTCGCCGAACGCCCGCCAACGTCCGATGAATTCGTCGCGGCTCAGGGGCGTTACTATCACCACATGATCGAGTGTTTTGGACCCGAGCGCTGTATGTTCGAGAGCAACTTCCCTGTAGACAGGCTGAGTATCAGTTACCCTGTGCTCTGGAACGCGCTGAAGAAAATCGCCGCTCGATATAGCGAAAGCGAACAACAGGCACTTTTCTCGGGCACTGCGAGCAAAGTTTACAAACTCGAGTGAAGCAAACCTTGGTGTAGCCGGTTAAGCAGGCTTCGGGATTCGCTTAACCACGCCGCTACTATTAAGTACGTGGTTTCCGTTTACCGATAACGTACAGCGGACAAAAATAAGCGAGCGCCCTTGGCGTAGGACTTCGCAACGTCCTAGTATCAAATCGCCCTCGAGCGCGGGCAGTATAAACTCATTGTTGCAGCTTATTGTAATAACGCTGACGCCCTCTTCTCCGTCTATCCCCGCCATACAAAGCGAGTAGTCGGCGAAACTCATCAGTATGCCGCCATGGACGGTATTGTGTCCGTTACAGTGTTTCGCTTGCGCGCGAAAGGCGGTCTCGAATCCATTCTCGACAATTCTGCCGAAAAACGGTCCTAGAGAGTCTTCGGCGGGGTCGCCGCCGTAATGTCTAAATCCTTCAGGGATATTGTAATCATTGGGATCAATTTTCATCGAGCGCTATTCCTTCCCATCAGGGAGTATTAGCCCAAGCGTCGCGCCAGCAGCTTTTCCGACTACCTTAGCAGGGACTTTTGCTACGGCTATCCCAGCGCCTACAGTCGCACTTGCCGCGCCTACGGCAATGCCTAAACATGAATTAAGCGAGAGGCAAAAAGTCAGAGCCGCAATCAGCTTAAACACAGAGAAGTAAACCACTACACCTGACTGAGAGGCGGTCTTATATTCAGATTTCATAGTAAGAGTTGCCAGTAACCTATATTGACTCGCCGACCGAATTTGAGTCCAACCTCTTCAAACTCGCCTACTTTTTTAAAGCCAAGTTTTTCGTGCAGAGCGACGCTGGCAGCATTCGGCTGCGCAATTCCGGCGATTAGGGAGTGTATCGGCGAGTCCTGCAAAATACTTATTAGCGCTCTATAAAGCTTCGTACCGTAGCCTAAATTCTCAAAGCCTGGCTTTAGATAGACTGTAACCTCTCGTGCAAAATCATATGCCGCGCGAGCCTTCCATTGCGTAGCGTAGGCATAACCCAAAATTGCCCCGCTTGAATCCTCAGCAACAAGCCAAGGCATAGTCGCCTCAACTTTAGATAGGCGCTGTAACATGTCAGTCTCTGTGATCGGTTCAATTTCAAAGGTTACGACAGTTTCTAAAATATAGCTGTTGTAAATCACTACTAGTGATTTCGCATCTTTGGCATCAGCAGCCCGAATGATGATCGATCGGTGCTCGCCTTTTTCCAAATTTAGAAGAGATTCCCCCATGCTTCAGACCTCAAATATTCACTAGCGATCACGCTCAGAAAAAGGCCGAATGCGATCAACACCCGCGCCTGACTCGACTAGTTCTGCGAAATCTTCGGCAAGTCGCTCACTCGCTTTCAGAACCTGACGCCAGCAACGTATCCGTTCGTCAGCGTCGAGTCTTTCAAAGTCTTTGCGGTCTGGGATTTTTCCATTTGGTAGTGTTGACACAAACTCTTTAGAGGGCGTCACAAGGACCACTCGATCATAGTGCTGCGCATGAACACGACGCCAAGGGAGCAGTTTATCAAACCAGCCAGGAATCACCTCTGCCGAAAAATGTGGGTAGAGAACTAGTCCATCGCCCGCATGAAAATCCATATCGAAATGGTAGTCGGTCATGCCACCATCCCAATAAAGCCCGGGTGGTGCGCCAGGTATGTCGCGCACGCCTTCGAGCACATAAGGTATAGCGCCAGTTGCCATCATGGCCTGCATGACGTTGTCTTCTCGTAGCGGCACAAGCGTTGTGCGCAGATCATCCGCAGAACGCCAAGGCGACTCAATACCCTGAGTCGAGAAGAGCGTGCGCTCGAAAAAAAGCGACAAGCTGCGACGAGAAACGACATTTGCAAGCGCCGCTAAACCGAGCGATGCAGTCTGCAGACCTGACCGTCTCGATGAACCAAATCCTCGACTCCGGTCGGCAACGATGGTCGTGAAGAATCTCTTATTTGACGCAATTTCAGCCGCCCCTGTTGGTCCAAGCATGCCTGCGAGCATTGCCTCTGCTTTTCGGGTTATTTCACGCTGGGTAGGCGTATTGGAATACTGCTCCTCGCTGTAAAGCGTGGCGAGACGATCAATTGCGGCCACTGGATCCGCAGTCGCGAGACAGCACATCCTCCAAGCACCAGCCGAAGAGCCAAGCGTGAGTAATGGCTCTTCTCTCCCCTGCAAAAAATTGCCGAACAAGTAGCGATCAAGGCCATAGAGCACAAACCATTTAGGGCCGCCTGAGGCGCCCACCATGACATTAAATTGAGCCGCTGTGACGCCTTGTTCAAGGAGTTGGGCGCGCGCCGTGGGGCCGGCGTAAATCGAAAGGGAAGACTGCATGGGTTGATGATATAATTTGCGCCGCCAACACGCTAGCAGAGCTAGCCTACTCGACCCGATCCCGAGGCTCCGACAATGTCCAATATGCTAGACACCCTCCGCGAAGCCCTGAGTCGAGGCGACCAAAAAACACTTTTATTCCTGCTCGCGATCGGCAATACCATTGCTTTTGTCACATGGCAGGTATTACTGAATAATTTTGTCGTCGAAGAGGCTGCGTTCACCGGCAAAGAAATCGGCCTATTGCAGAGCCTGCGCGAGGTGCCCGGCTTTCTCGCCTTCACAGCAATATTGGTCATGATTTACCTGAGGCAGCAAACCTTTGCGCTACTCTCGCTAGCTACTCTTGGAATTGGCACCGCAATAACCGCGTTTTTCCCACAGGCGCTGTGGCTCTATTTTGCCACAGTGCTCATGTCGATAGGCTTTCACTACCTCGAAACGCTGCAGAATTCACTCAGTCTGCAATGGCTTTCGAAAGAAGAGGCGCCGGTTGTTATGGGCCAGTTACTTAGCGTGAAATCACTGTGTAACTTTGCAATCCTGAGTGCACTCTATCTCTATCTCGCTCTGTTTAGCGCTAACTACATTCTTATTTATTGTCTCGCCGGGGGCGCAGCCGTCGCAATCGCGGCCTATTGCCGTCTACGAATACCCTATTTCCCCGACGCGGTTATACAGCGTAAAGCGCTGTTTCTTCGAAAACGCTACTGGCTTTATTACTGCCTAACGTTTCTGGCAGGAGCGCGTCGTCAGATATTTGTCGTGTTTGCCGGATTTTTACTCGTCGAGAAATTTGATTTTCCAATCGAAGATGTTGTCATGCTCACGCTTGTTAACGCGGCTCTGACTTTCTATTTGGCACCAAAGATAGGCAAGCTTATCGCGCACATCGGCGAGCGCCGCGCATTGACGCTCGAATACATTGGGCTAATCTGCGTGTTCATAAGCTATGCCTTTGTCGACACTCTCGCCATTGCCATCCTACTTTATCTGCTCGATCACCTCTTTTTTGCCATGGCGATAGCAATCAAAACCTACTTTCAGAAGATCGCAGACCCAGCAGACATTGCCGCGACATCGAGCATCAGTTTTACGATCAACCACATCGCCGCCGTGGTGCTCCCTGCCCTGCTCGGGATTGTCTGGGTCACAAACTCTAGCGCTGTCTTCCTCATTGGAGCGGGCATTGCCGCTCTTTCACTGACGCTATCGCAGCTCATACCCGATAGCCCCCAACCCGCGCTCGAAACGAGACTCTCTGCCACGCAATAACACCGTTTCAAGCACTCAATTAACGTTATTAAACCTATTGCAACTTACCCGCAGTGCGCCGACGGCGTAATCTGTGAAATCGTCTAATAGCGCGCCAACGCAGCGTCTGTTGCTCGCGCCAAACAGCTGATTCACAGGTAGAGATAACCGTGTCGTTCGTTCATAAGTTACAGTCTCCCAGCCTCCACTTTCGTGTACTCAACGCAATAGCACTTGGTGTTACCTGCGCAGCCTCGATGCAGCCATCGAACGTCAGCGCTCAGAACAGTAGCGACGTTATCGAAGAGGTCGTTGTTTGGGGTCGCTCACTGCAACTGCTCGGCAGTGCCGACTCTTCCTCGCAGGGTGTTGTGGGCTATGCCGACTTTTCAACGAGACCTTTAGCCCGTGTTGGCGAATTGGTCGAAGTCGTCCCAGGCATGATTGCGACTCAGCACAGCGGTCCTGGTAAAGCGAATCAATATTTTCTCAGGGGATTCAACCTAGATCACGGTTCAGATTTCTCGACCCTCTTTGATGGCATGCCGGTAAATTTTCGCACCCATGCGCATGCGCAGGGATATATGGATCTCAACTTCATCATCCCAGAGATAATCGAACGAATTGATTTTAAAAAAGGCCCCTATTTTGCGAATACAGGCGATTTCTCACTCGCCGGCACCAATTCGATGAAAACCTATGACACGCTAGAAAGAGGCTTTGTTGAAGTTACCGCTGGATCGGGCGATGAAATCCGCATCGTCGCCGCCGACTCCTTCAGCACTGAGCGGGGCAGCCTGCTCTACGCCCTAGAACATCAGCGGACCAATGGTATGTTCGTGCTCGATCAAGACGTGCGGAAATACAATGGCCTTCTCAAATACACAGGAGAAATTGCAGGCATTCCTAGCCAGTTAACCCTTACCGCCTACGACTCTGAGTGGGTATCAACTAATCAAGTTCCGCGGCGCGCGGTGGCCTCTGGGCAGATCGACCGCTTTGGTTTCATCGATCCTGACCTCGGCGGTCAATCATACCGCTATTCGCTTAGCGGGCACTTCGAACTTGGGAATTGGGATCTGACGGCCTATGCCAGCGCCTATGCGTTGAGTCTGATCAACAACCCGACCTATTTCCTCAACGACTCTGTTAACGGTGATGAGTTCGAACAGGAAGACGAAAGAGTGCTTTTAGGCGGCTCGATTGTCCGAGAGGATAGATTCGACTTAATGGGACTCGAAGCTGTAGGCCTTATCGGCGCAGAGATGAGGGTTGACGATGTGCAGGAACTCAACCTGTTCACTACTCGCAGCCGGCTACGCTACGGTAGCGTGCGCGAGGACAGCGCACAGGAGTTGAGTTTGTCGATTTACGCGGAGAGCAAAGTCGCGGTCAGCGAGAATCTCCGAGTCACCACAGGGCTTCGCGCCGACTATATGCGTTTCGAAGTCGAGGCGCTGAGAGTGCAAAATTCTGGCTCCGATAGCGATGCGCTTCTGCAGCCAAAGTTCGGCCTTGCTTACCGCCTCACCGACTCGCTTGAACTCTATGCGAACTATGGCCACGGATTTCACTCGAATGACGTTCGCGCCGCAGTGAACCGAATTGACCCTGTTTCCGGCAAAGACACCGAGGCGCAAGCTATTCTGGTAGAGGGGCGCGGAGGCGAGATCGGCTTTCGCTATGACAACAATAAAGACTTCAATGTTACGCTAACCGCATTCGAACTAGCGACCGACTCAGAGCTGGTATTCGTGGGTGATGCAGGCACAACCGAGCCTAGCAACCCTACACGGCGCAGCGGTGTTGAGCTTAATGCGTTCTATTCAATCAATGACAGACTCGTTATCGATTTGAGCGCCGCACGAGCAAGCGGTCATTTCATAGGCCTGCCCGACGGCGCAAACAGCATCACCGATGCACACGAAAACGTTGCCGCTGGCGGCCTGACCTACGTCGGTACACAGGGAATTACGGCAAGTCTGCGTGTCCGTTACTTCGGCGATGCGGCCCTGACCGAAGATGAAAGCGTCATGAAAGACAACTCGACTCTGATTAGCGCGGGGGCCTCTTACGCAGTTGGCCCATGGGAGATGGGCATCGACGTGCTCAACGTGCTCGATACAGAAGACGATGACATCGCGTATTTCTTCGAATCACGTCTGCCAGGAGAAGTTGAGGCGATGGAAGACATCCACTTCCATCCCTCTAATCCCCGTGTCATTCGCGCTATGCTGCGTTATTCGTTCTAAAGGGCAGTTTGAAGATTCGCAGTTAATCGGCGACGAACTTAACTGAGAAGGTCACCGGCACCGTGCGACTAATACTCGGGAGACCTGCTATCTCTCGCAGGCTTTCAACGCCAGCAACAAGCCCTACAGACTCGGCTGTGATGACCAGGGGCGCAAGAGTCGTCACGCGGACACCGTCTGTCTGTCGTGTGACCCGCAGCGGAGCGGAGATCACAGTTTCTTCGCCATGTAGTGCGAGAGTCAACTGTGTATCGAGAGTCCTGTCTTCGCCAACTGCGATAGCACTCAGCGTGTCGGCATTTATCGCCGCACTGACAGTCGCTTGTGGGTAGAGCCCTGTCTCGAACAGCATCGACTGCATACGCTCGTTGCGAATAGCAATCCCGGTCTCCACACTTGTTAGATCGATACTAATTAGCGCATTGCCAGCTTCATCGATCTGACCTTCGAGGCGCGAGAACGAGTGCACTTCGGCAATATGCTCAGCCTTCACTGTTACGAAAGACAGCTGCGAGTCATCAAGATCGAGAGACCACTGCGCAGAAGCTACGGAACTAAACACAAGCGCAGAAGCTACAACCGCTGCACGTTCAAGTATTCGACTATTGAATTTCACTACCACAGACTCCTTCTACGCCTTGATTCCTTGAAGGCTACGTTTTTGAGTTGGACATTAACAGTACGATCAATTTGAGTTAGAGAGTTTAGCACAGGCTAACGCGCAACCCCCTAGCTGACCTTTACTCAGTCGCACACTTCAGCACAGAGTAGGCTAGAATGTCGATCTTATCACCGCTTGCAGAGCTTTTGACGTCCTATGTTAACAAACAGCCTAACTCCACAGGTTAAGCATCTGGTGCTAATTGGTGGCGGCCACAGCCACCTTTTTGTGCTGAAACAGCTCGGCATGAAGCCCGTGCCGGGGCTCGCGATCACACTGATCAGCCGCGACATAGAAACGCCCTACTCAGGCTCCCTGCCCGGAACGCTCAGCGGCTTCCTATCGCGTGATGACATGAACATCGATCTGCGCCCTCTGGCGCAATTTGCTAAGGCTCGCCTCATTCGAGCGACGGTTGAGGATATCGACCTCGAAGCTAAAATCATTCGCCTCCCCGATAGGCCAGAAATTCATTTCGACATTCTTTCGCTGAATATCGGATCGCGGCCAGATGCATCGACAATTCTTGGCGCCGACGAATTCGCATGCCCTGTAAAACCTATCGATGAGTTTTTGACGCGTTGGGAAAGCGTCCTTGCGGAAGCAGTTCAACGCGTGAGTAATCAGGAAGACTATGCTATTACGGTGGTAGGCGGAGGCCCTGCGAGCGTTGAGCTCGCGCTGGCGATGCAATACCGCATCCATGCCGAATGTAAACTTGCGCTTGAGTCCGAGTCTCCATTAAAACTATCAATCATTAGCTCATCGTCTGAAATACTGGCACGTCACAGCGCGAAGGTGAGACGCGCTGCACTCGACACATTGCGCCGACGCAATATAAAGGTAGAGCTCGGACACCGAGTGACGCGCTTTCAGGTTGATGGAGTGCAAACCAACCTTGGCGGCGAGCATGTTAGCGATGCGACTTTTTACGCAACTGGCGCGAGCCTGCCAGATTGGCCTGCACGCTGCGGCATCGCAATGAGCGATGATGGGTTCATCGATACGCTACCGACACTGCAATCAGCAAGCCATGACTTTGTCTTTGCTGCCGGTGACGCCGCAACGATTCGCGGCGCAAGTCGTCCTAAATCCGGGGTCTACGCTGTTCGCGCTGGCAAACCACTGGCAGACAATCTCGTTCGATTCGCAACGGGTAAGCGGCTAAAACCGTTCAATCCACAAAAGCACGCGCTTGCTCTTATCTCGCTGGGCGACAAAACCGCAATCGCCTCGCGAGAAGGATTGTCTCTGCAGGGAAAATCAGCTTGGATCTTAAAACAGAGAATCGACAAAGCCTTCGTCGCACGCTTTAGCCAGTTACCTTCGATGGAAACCAAGCTCTATCTCACCAAGGGGCTTATGGATATCGAGGCCGAAGCCGAACTCCGACGTCATGCGATGCGCTGTGCTGGCTGCGGCGCGAAAGTCGGCGGCGGTCTTCTCGGTGAGGTGCTCGATGATTTGCATGGCGCAGTCGGAATGGAAAAGAAGCCGATAGAAGATGCATCAATTATTCCGTTGAGAGATGGACGCGCGTTATTACAAAGTATCGATCAGATTAGCGCATTCATCGACGACCCCTGGCTTTTTGCCCGGATTGCGACCAATCATTGCCTCAGTGATATCTATGCCATGGGCGAGACACCTCACTCCGCACTGGCTGTCGTAGGCTTGCCTCTTGCGAGTCAACGAATCATGAAACATACCCTTGCAGACCTAATGCGTGGTTGCAAACACGAGCTCGATGCCAACAACTGCGAACTGCTTGGCGGGCATACTGCAGAGAACCCTCAGCTGCAGCTAGGGCTTACAGTCAACGCTTTTGCCGACGCGAACTCGAGTCTTGCGAAACACACACTTAATCAGGGGGATGTTCTCATCATCACAAAACCCCTTGGCACAGGCACTCTCTTTGCCGCCGACATGCGCAGTCTAAGCCGCAATCGTTGGATTGAGAGTGCGATCGAGCAAATGCTGCTGTCTAACAAACTCGCAGCGCAGGTATTGAGAAAACATAGCGCAAGCGCCTGTACCGATGTGACCGGATTCGGTCTTGCAGGACACCTGTTCGAGATGCTCGACCCTAATCGGGTTGAAGCCGAACTCGATCTTGCCTCTCTTCCTGCACTCGAAGGCAGTCTCGATTTGCTCTCCGCGGGCATTCACAGCTCGCTTCAGCCAAGCAATCTTCGTGTTGCAAAGGGGATAAACGGTCACGAAAAATTTGGGAACGACCCGCGATTCCAACTGCTATTCGATCCGCAGACATCGGGGGGCTTACTTGCAGCACTACCCGAAGCGGACGCCAAAGACTGCCTCGAAGATCTGATTAGAGCGGGTCATAGTGCTGCGATTATTGGCCGCGTCGTAAAAATTGGTGCCACGGACTCGTCAATAATCCTAAAGTAAACATAAAAGCTCTCCCGCTGAGAGTATCATTTGCGAAGTTGCCTCAGAGCATTAACGCTCGATCAACTCTATCTCAAACACATTCGACCAATATTTCCCCGTCACAAGCAAGCGGTCAGCCTCTGCGTCATAGGCAATGCCATTAAGCACAGCTTCGGGGCCGTTACGCGCCGTGCGTTCGGCGAGCCCACTTAGGTCGACAATGCTATTCACCTTACCTGTCAGAGGATCGATGCGGACAATAAAGTCGGTCTGCCAGACGTTCGCCCAAATTTCGCCATGGATAAACTCAAGCTCATTTAGGCTAGTGACAGCCTGATTGTTGTAAGTCACCTCAAGCGACCCCGTAAACGCAAAAGTCTGTGGGTCGACTTTATGCAAAGCAGACGACCCATCGCTTAGATAAAGTGTCTCGCCATCGTATGCGAGTCCCCAGCCTTCTGTTGGATTGTAATGTGTTGCACGTTGTTCGAACGTCGCCAGATCGTATTCGTAGACAAGGTTTGACTGCCAGGTAAGTTGAAAAATTCGATCACCGACGATTTCAATACCTTCGCCAAAATGGCGGCTACTCAGCTCAGTGCTCTGCACTACTTCGCCGGTCTCTAGCGACTGTTTAGTCAGACGCGACTGACCGCGCTTTCCAGTTCCCACGTAGAGGAATCCATCGAAATAACTCAGACCCTGAGTAAAGGCATAAATGTCCGCCGGATAGCTGCTCACAACACGATAGCCAAAGCGTTTAACAGGACTCTCCTGCGCGCCGCTACTCCCAGCCATAAACAAGCCAGAGAGAGCTATGAGGCTCAACGTACGCGCCATAAAAGCAAGACTCTGCTTCTCTGAATAGCGTTGAAAACCCATTCTTGCTCCTGTCGAGAGTTAGGATTAGTGGATCAAGCTCAAACCTGAAATAATGTGATTTTTCGGCAAAGCCGACATTACGCCTAATTGAGGACCTAGTATGGCTACTGATTGTCTATTCTGCAAAATAATTGCCGGCGAGATTCCGTCAACAAAAGTCTATTCAGACGATGACGTTTACGCGTTTCGGGACATCAATCCGGCAGCCCCAACCCACCTCTTGGTTATTCCTAAGAAACATCTAACCGATGTGAAATCGGCGACTGCTGAAGACGAAGCATTAATGGGCAAGCTGCTACTTCGTGCCAACGAAATCGCGGCGGCGCAGGGGCTCGCAGACGAAGGTTTCCGCTACATTATCAATACAGGCAGTAACGGCGGGCAGACTGTTTTCCACTTGCATTTACATATCCTAGGCGGACGGCAGCTTGGCTGGCCTCCTGGCTAGACCAGCGAATCACGTAGCTTGGTCAATGCAGTTTCATTCGCTTCAATGATTCCGCGCTCTGTTATGAGACCGCTGACCAATCGAGCGGGCGTTACATCAAAACCGTAATTGCTTACCACCGTGCCCGTCGGGGCTAGCTGTACTCGCCTGATAGCTCCTTGATCGTCGAGGCCGCTGATGTGACTCACCTCCTCTGCCTCCCGCTCCTCAATCGGGATTTCTATCAGGCCGTCTCGCAGCGAAAAATCAATGCTCGAAACCGGAAGCGCGACATAGAAAGGTATGCCATTGTCGGATGCGGCAAGCGCTTTTAGGTAAGTGCCAATCTTGTTACAAACATCACCGAGCAGGGTCGTCCTGTCACTTCCAACCACACAGCAATCGACGTAACCGTGTTGCATCAGATGCCCGCCTGCATTATCGACGATGAGCGTGTGGGCAACGCCGCGCTGACCCAATTCCCAACAGGTTAGCGACGCGCCTTGATTGCGCGGTCTTGTTTCGTCCACCCAGACATGCAGAGGAATGCCGCTAGCCTGCGCTTTATAGATAACGGCAAGCGCCGTGCCCCAATCGACTGTCGCCAGAGAGCCTGCGTTGCAGTGGGTTAGGATGTTAAGACGCTCAGGTTTAGGTAGACCCGCCAAAGCTGCCTGTTCGTTTTTCGCATCCCAAAGTTCCTGCAGCCGCTGCGCACCGTGTTCGCCAAGCTGCGCACAGGCTTTGATGTCTTGAGCATGCAACTCAAGCGCTGCTTCCAGCGCAGAAGCAGCCAAATTACTTTCACAGCGAGCAAGACTCGCTTCAACTTCCGTTAGCGCCCAGCGCAAATTGACCGCCGTTGGGCGCGTCGCCGCCAGCGCTTCAACTGCCTGAGGCACGATCCTCTGAGCGGCGATATCGTCTTTTCCACGAAGGGATAGATACACGCCGAACGCTGCGGTTACGCCAATTAGCGGCGCGCCCCGCACCTGCATCGCAGAAATTGCGGAACAGGCATCGGCTAAAGTCTGCAGCTCCACCTCAATATACTCATGAGGAAGACGTGTTTGATCAATAATTAGCACGCGATCCGTCTCTGCGTCATAACGAATCGTTAGCGTGTGCGGTGCGGGACCGTTATTCTGCTCCACCCCTTCGATTGAACCCATTTTGTTGCTTCCTGTTATCTGCAACCTTGCAAATTCTCTAACTGAGGCGTACTCAGAAAACGCCTAGATGACTCGGTCGTTACCTCCATCTACCGGTATCTGAGCGCCTGTCGTTTTGCCGAAGCGTGTGCCTGCCAATAAGAAAACGGCTTCGGCAACGTCTGCCGAGGCAACTTCGGTGCGGAGTATATTTTTGCGTTTATAGTCTTCTACGCTAATCCCATAGGCGTTCGCCCGCGCTTCTAGCAGCTCGTCCGTCCACAGCGCCGTGTCATAAACCGCATCGGGATGCAGCGTATTCACGCGAATACCATGCACACCCAATTCGAGTGCTGCGATCCTCGCGACTTGCATAAGCCCTGCCTTAGCCGCCGAATAAGCCGCCGCGCCGGGGCCCGGCGCAAGCACATTTTTAGAGCCGATAAACACCACAGCAGGGTCGAAGCCCAATTTCAAAAGCGGGATACATCGTTTCAAGAGACGAGTATGAGCGGTGAAATTGAGCGCAACCGAGCGCTCCCAATCCTTCTCCTCAAGGTCCGCGAGCGATTGGGTCGGAGGAAAGAAACCGGCATTACTAACCACGATGTCCAACCCTCCAAATCGGCCGACACAGGTATCGATTGCCGAATCGATTTGTTCGCTATCGGTCACGTCACAGCGTAGGCCTAATACACCTGGAAGGTTTGCAAACTGGCTCTCTGCAGATTCATCAATATCAATTGCGCAAACGGCGGCGCCTGCAGCGGCGAGACGCATCACAGCCGCGCAGCCAATTCCCGAGGCCGCACCGGTGACCAGCGCAACCTTGCCCTCTAGTTCGCGTGACGCGTCGGTCGCAGTCGCAGCGCTCTTAAGCTTAGCCTGCTCTAGCTCCCAATACTCGACATCAAAGAGCGCTTTTCTTGGCAACGGGCGCCAACCACCCAGACGCTCTGCGGTAAGAATAGCTGGAATAGTATGGGCGACAATGTCCTCGACGATTTTAAGCCTTTTGATGCTCGGCGCGAGCCTTACAATTCCTCGCTCGGACCACACGCCGAAGCGTGGCATCAGGTCTAAACGGCGATGGTCAGAGAGAGAATGCTCCGAGAAATAAGCGGAATAGTCAGAGCAGAAACCTTTCAAACCGGCAATAGGACTCCGCGGGAAAACTGCACCAAAGGGTTTGGTGTGTATAGTATGATCGGGTGTGAGGGGACCACTGGCAATAAGTCGTTCGGCGTCCGTATGCACTGAAAAACGTCTAGCATCATCGCCAGTGTCAAGACTTGCCAGTACGGGCGAGCCAAACACGTTGCCCGCCTCACGACGGAGTTCGGCGAAGGAGAGCCTATCGAACGCGTCGAGTTTGGCGATCGTCTCAGCTCTGCTATTCCCTAATTCACTGGCGATATACTCCTCCGCGCGAGTAACCAAGTCGATCATCGCGCTGTAGCTCGTTTTCGCGTCTTCGGCAAAAGTGAACAAGCCGTGGTTAAGCAGGATAATGCCGCGTAGCGAAGACCAGTCGGCGTCTGCAGCTTCTTTCGCGACCTGTTTGGCTAACACAAAGCCTGGCATGGTGTAGGGCAGGATAAGGACCTCATTACCGAAAATTTCGGCCAGGCGATCTGCACCCCCAAGGGAATTACTCAGCGTAACCACAGCGTCGGTATGTGTATGGTCGACGTAGCGATGCGGTATCAGCGCGTGAAGAATCGCCTCGACTGACGGTGTCGGTGCTGTTGGATCTAAAAGCGCTAGTCGTAATTCGCGCATCATCTGCGTGTCACTAAGTGTGTCGAGCGCACCCAGTCTTCGCAAGTAATTCAGATCGACAGGCGGAAAGCCAGCCGCTTCTATTGTCCTGAGATCCCACCCAGACCCTTTAACAAAAAGCGTTTCGACAGATTCACCGAACACGGTGTTGCTAATGCCCTTTAGCGATGTATTGCCACCCCCGTGTAAGACAAGGTCTGGATTCATACCAAGAAGCCTTGACGTGTAAACTCTGAGTCCGAGCTCGCCTTCTTCTGCAAAACACCGAGCCGCGTCTTCGTCGTTCCAGAGAGACTTCATGACTTTTACTTTCCTCTTTCTCTAACGCAAAACGCACCGCCGAAGCGGTGCGTTTCATTTCAAGGCACACCCGTAGAGGCGGGCCTTGAGGGGTAGGTAGGTATCGATACAGGCTTATCTGGGCTCGACAATCGAGATATTTGCCATCCCAGCTTGACGAGCTGCGTCCATTATCATTACCAACGTTGCCACGTCAGAATCGTTGTTCGGTTGTATAATGACTGACGCCGCAGGGTTCTCAGCTTTTAGCTGGTCGATGTTCGAGCGAATTTGCGTCTGGATAATTGGACGTGGATTACCATTGAGGATAATTTCATTGTTTGCCCCAATTTCGAACAGAATATTCTTCTTGTCATCGTCCTCTGGCGGCGGCTGATTGTTATTGTTATCGCTGCTTGCAGCACTGATCGAAGTCTCCGAGAGGAAAGTCGCCGTAACCACAAAGAAGATAAGCAGTATGAATACCACGTCCAGCATCGGAGTAAGGTCAATCTTGGTATCGTCGGAACTTCGCTTGCCAGAAATTTTCTTCATTATTATGTCCTGAATGCTTTAATCAACGCTTAACTGCGCGCCCTCGTGCCTCCGAGTATAGCAATCCTATGCCTCGATGCAAAAGTGGGAATTACACTTTTTGCTTACCCGTGCTGTGGTCGCGTTATTTCTTTAGGGAAGCCACGGAAAAATCAAGTAACTCTTTCAATTGTTTAGCATTTTTCCCATCACGCGAGTTAACACGTGCACCGTAAAGAGTGTTTAAAATCACGTCAGTTGCGAACTCAGCATTGAATCCTTTCTTTATCTTGCCTGCTTTATGCGCCTCTTTAACACGTGCCAAGAGTGCCTTACGCACAGTGGCCTGTGAGCTACGAACAACTTTCTTCATTTCTTTATCGTAATTAATGCTTTCGCAGAGCGAGTTGACTAGCAAACATCCGAGTCCGCGATGCTTATTACTCACTTCAACAACCGTCGCATTCAGGTAGGCAATGATTGCATCCCAAGGCTTCAGCTTCGCATTCCCTAAGGTCGCTTCAATTTGCTTAGCACTCAATCGATTGTATTGATCAACGCAGGATTTGAAGAAAGTTTCTTTATCGCCGAATGAGTTGTACAGAGTGCCTCTATTTATTCCGGTGCAGTCGAGTAATTTTTGTACGGAACTCGCTTCGTAGCCTTCCTTCCAAAATTGCTCCATCGCATTAGTTAAAACTTTGTTTTCATCAAATTCGACTGGACGTGCCATAGTAATATACTCAAGAAGATAGATTAATGTGATCGAGACCCGCTCTTGGCGACGGGGTTACTCCGAATAATTTGGACGCGCATTGTAGTATAAGAAAAACGTCAATTACAGTATCAATCGTACCAATTTTTGATTTATTCGAGGAATCAAGCAGAAAGCAGGCGAGCACAGTTTTGAATGCAACAAAGTGGTGCGTAAAAACTGATTGAATGGTAGGTCAAAATCACGCAGCGTTGTTTTAAACCATCTCTTTTAATTTGCTTAAATGATACTTTTTGATACAAAAAAAGACACTTCTACACACCCACCATTAACTCAAAAACACTCACGCCGCAGCCAATTAGCCCACCAAAAACAGCACCCCACACAACCAGCCATCCGAGGTGCTTTTTAATCATATTCTGAATGACGCTTTTAACAATCTCAGGCGTCATCTCATTCAATCGACTATCGATCATCTCTTCGAGCTTTCCGCGAATGGATATCGCGCCATCGCCGCCCGAAATCAGCTTTTCAATGCGCTCGTGAAGCTGTTCTGGAGAAAATTGACTGACGAGATAGTCTTTCATTTCGGCGATGAACGGCTCCCTGAGACCAGCAAGTGCATCGCGTCCGCCAAGCATTCCCAACATGCCGCCGAAAGACGACGCGAGAATCACATCGAGAAGCCTGTCGAACGCAGAATCAAGATCGATCCCATCGAGGCTCTTGCCAATCTCAGTCGCGACGCGTTCGCTCATTGATGAGCTATCGTCGCCCGTCTGAGAACCCAGAAATGAGTCGAGATCTACCCGGTCGAAAAACTGCTCCATGATAAGTTCGCGAATACCCACCTTGAACTCTTCAAACCGCAGGGGAATGACACCAGATCCATAAAGCCCTGGCACGCGCTCGAAGAGCATGTGTATCGCGAGCCAGTTTGTGACACCACCTGACAACGCGAACAGCCCCGTACTTATTACAATGTCACCGGCACTCCCTTCGAGCAGAACACCGAATACGATGAGGAGAAGAGCAAACCCATTGCTTACAATACTTTTATCAACTGTCATATAGCGTCCTAACTGAGTCGTCTTTGCTGCTGTATTGGCATGCGTGATCGAATATCTTCAACGCGGGCTAAATCAATATCGGCAATCGCGATACCTTCGCCAGTCGTGACACAGTCAAGCACCTCTCCCCAAGGATCGACGATCATTGAGTGCCCCCAGGTCTCTCTCGTATCGCTGTGCCTCCCACCTTGTGCCGCAGCCACTACATAGCACTGATTCTCGATAGCTCTTGCTCGCAGGAGTGGCTCCCAGTGAGCAGCGCCAGTGACGGCAGTAAAAGCTGCTGGCACCGTGATCAACTGCGCGCCTATCCCCACTAGTTGCTGATATAGCTCGCCAAACCTTAGGTCGTAACAGACACTCAATCCTAACTGTAATCCTGCTACGTCAACACAAGCTAGCTCACTCCCCGCCTCGTAGCTTAACGACTCCGAATACTGTGACTGAGCATCGTTCACTTTGACATCAAACAGATGAATCTTGTCGTAGCGTGCTATCCGTTCGCCTCGTGGATTAAATACGAGACAGCTCGCACGAACGCGCCCATCTTCGATTAGACTTCCATCGGGTCGAGTGAGCAGCGGAATCGTGCCGCCGACGATCGTTAAGGAGTGCTCGGCTGCTTGGCATGACAGAAAATTTTGCAGAGGCGAAGCTTCTACGTCCCGCTGGTTATTTTCCTGACTGCCCTGATCATCGTTCGACGCATGCGCCTTCGAGTAGGTCACAGTCTCGCGCATGCGCTCGCCCACTTCCGCAAGAGGAGAGAGCCCTTCTAGCGTGGCAAATACCTCCGGCAGCACCACAAGCGTCGCACCTGCCTCGGAAGCGCTCGCGATCAGCCTCGCTGCGGCAGCGAGATTTTGCTCTATGTTCGAGGTGCTCACCATTTGCAGTGCAGCTATACGCATTATCCTTCCTCACTAAGGCGCGGGCGAATTCACCATCCAATACTTTAATTTAATGAACCAGGTTACGGACGATTGCGCCGAGATCGCTTACGCCCGCGCGAAAAGCCTCAACAGGAATTCGCTCATCGTTCCCATGCACGCCGCTGGGATCATCAGCGCGAGTAATGACAGGGCTAAATCCGTAGCTAACAATACCAAGATCGCGAGTAAAGTGACTGTCGGTAAACCCTGTGCTTACAGCTGATAGAACCCGCGAACCGGGGTAGAGTTCTCCTGTCACGTTAACGATCGACTCGAACAGAGTCGAATTCGTGCTGGATATCGCGGGAGTAAAAGCCATTATTACGTCGATCTCGACTCCAGTACCTTCGAGGAGCGCCTCAATATCTGCAATCAATTCCTCAGCGGGACGATCGGGAAGCATTCGGCAATCCAACTCAGCCCAGGCTTCGGGAGGAATCGTATTAATTTTACTCGAACCACCCATCCGCGTGATGGAGCAAATATCTCGCGTTAGTGCATGATGCCCAGGCCGAAAGTCTTGCAACGCCGGCAAAAATTCAGGGTCGGTAATCGCTCGCGCCATGTCTGCATAGGCAGGCGCCCAGTCATCATCCATCGACACTGCAAGACCTGAAAAATAGGCGTCGACGGCAGGAATGATCCGAGGCTCAAAAGGGTTTTCTTTGATTCTGTTAAGCGCTTCAACTATGCGAAGAACCGAAGTCGTTGCACGTGGCGAGGAACCATGCCCAGGGACGTCAATTGCGCTGAGACGCAACCACACGGGAACTTTCTGAGTCACCTCGACACCGAACACTATTTCGTCGCCGCTGACGCTACCGGCACCGCCTTCGTTAATTAGCAGCCCAATGCCTTCAAATATTTCAGGACGATTCTCGATCAACCACCCAGCGCCGTAGAAGCCACCAGCCTCTTCATCTGCCGTCGCCAAGAACACAACATCTCGGTTCAGCGCGCGACCACTACGGTGAAGACTTAAAAACGTTGCTAAATGCGCAATGCCTGTGCCCTTCATATCCCGCGCGCCGCGGCCGAGAATGTAGCCATCACGCAACTCGCCAGAAAGAGGATCAGTCGTCCAGAACTCTTTGTCAGCCGGCACTACGTCGGTATGCTGAAGCAGCATGAGACCAGGCTCATTTCCTCCCTCTAGCCGCGCCCAAATGTTTCCGCGCCCAGGCGCACTTTCAACCCAGTCATATTCGATGCCCTCGGCGTCGAAAATTTCGCGATAGAACTCCACCGCGCGGGTCTCGTTTCCTGGCGGATTTACGGTATCTACCCGTATGAATTCCTGCAGCCATTCGACAGCTTCGTCTTCAAGAGACTGGGCTGATGCTGTTTGCGAAAACAGTATCAACGAGGCCATAGGCAGGCTGAGTATTAGGCACTTTCTCAACAATGTAAGTGTCACTGTTTTTACTCCCAATTAGTCTAAAATTCTCGAAATATCCTGCACTCGCAAGAGTAACTGCTAGTGCGCACCTCTTTAGTTCAATCGATCAGCCGCAGAGGACTCGCTTGCGTTGATGCAAGACTCCTCAGCCAATCTCGAAAGGGCAGACCATACTGCGTTCCGGTGTCATAAGCATTAGGATCAGCAGAGGCAAAACGCTCGTACCCATCCCCTCCCGCATACATGAAACTATTAATGAGAACTCGATAGAGTTCATCTGCTTCGGGCGCCTTACCTGTCGCTGCCAACGTCCATTCATCGTCAACTTTCGCCATACCTGCGACGCGAGGACGACTGCCCTCGTTGAGAGCAGCTATCAGATCTGCTCCCGAGATTTCAACGGCAACAATCGTATTGTCAAAAGGCAGTATCGCAACGGTGTCGCCAAGGGTTACCGCCCCGCTAGGCAGCGGCGCACGAATTCCTCCGGCGTTGGTCACAGCAACGTCTGCTGCGGGGTCAGCCCACAGCCATGAGTCGACAACCAGTTGATCTAACACCGCTCCCCTAGGCACTGTCTTGTCAACATAGGCCAACACCTCGGACAGCGACGCTTCCGAGCGCGATTGCCACTTTTCAATAATAGCGCGCGTCTCGGGATCCGCGTGCGCGCCTGCATTTTCCGCAGTTGCGAAATCGACGCGTACCCCGCCATCGGTATCGATAGAGAAGGTCGCACGCGCATAGCTACCAAAATGGAAGCCTCCGCCAAGAATCACGGTGCTGTCGAGGCGCTTAGCGATTAACTCATTGCAGTGCCCGGCGCCGAAAAGACTAATATCCAGATCGGCGACAGCGAGCGCGAGAGGCTCTAACTCATCGAGGCACACATGCGAAATCACAAAGGTAAGCTCGACACCCTGTGCTTCAATCTCCGGCACAATCCGGCGGAGTGTTGCCTCGTAGTTATTAAACCGCAGCGGTGCGACAGTTGCAGGATTAGTCGTGGTCGACGTTTCAGTCGTTGTTAACCCAATGATACCGACACGTACGCCTCCGGACTCTGCGATTCGATACTCGACAATACCAATATCCTTCGGAACTAAACCCGAATCACGCCATGCCGTGTTAGCACTCACGTAGGCATAGTCTGCCTCTGCACTGCGCTCACGGATTGTATCTAGGCCAAAATCGAATTCGTGATTCCCGATTGCGGAGGCCGCATAGCCCATCGAATTCATTAATTCGACCATGCTCTCTCCCTGATTCCACGTAGAGATAGCCGGACCAGTCCAATTATCTCCGCCGCTAAGCAGCAAGAAATTTCCCGCATTAGCAATCGAATAACCCTCAGCTTCTTTCCAAAGCTGCATTAAATGGGCGGCGCTGTTCGACTCCCCCATTCCCTCCATCCAACCGTGTTCGTCGTTGGTATAAAGTACGGTAAAGCTGCGCTCACTTTGCTCTGCAACTTGACAGGCCGACAACGCCGCTGCGAGCATTGCTCCCGCGAACAGCCCTAGAATTTTTCTCAAACCCATACCTATTTCCATTTTTTCAATAACATCAGACTCATTACGACACTATTTCCCAGCATGGCGTGTAGTTGGAGTAGTCAATCTTCATTCGCTTCTGCTCAACGAACGACGCGAGCAGCGATTCCATCCTATGCATGATTTGTGGCTCACCTTTGATCTGAAAGGGGCCGTGCGCTTTGATCTGCGCAACACCTTGTGCCTTCACGTTGCCTGCTACGATGCCCGAAAATGCCTTTCTTAAATTCGATGCTAGCTGCTGAGCGGGAACAGTGGAATCTAGGCGCAGGCCGGCCATATTTTCGTGACTAGGAATAAACGGCGCCTGCAAATCCGAAGGAATATAAAGCTCCCAGTTAAATCCATAGGATGCGCCCAGCGAAAGTCTATGCTTTCGCTGTTTATCAACGTGAGCCCGGGCACGACGCGCGATTGCCACCGCATCACCCGTAATTATTTCATAGTATTCTGTGGCTTCATCGCCTAGGGTCGCCCTTATAAAAGCATCTATCTCTTCAAAATATTCGCTGCTTGATTCAGGGGACGCGAGGATCAGGCCAAACGGGTGTCCTGCATTGCGTTCATGCATCAGGATGCTCAGAATGTAGAGAAGCTCTTCCGCTGTTCCTGCTCCGCCGGGGAAAACCACGATGCAGTGCGCCAAGCGCACAAACGCTTCTAGGCGTTTTTCGATATCGGGCAAGATGACTAGTTCATTAACAATCGCGTTGGGTGCCTCTGCTGCGATTATCCCAGGCTCGGTAATACCGATGTAGCGACGCAGTGCGAGCTGCTGTTTAGAGTGGCCAATGGCTGCCCCCTTCATTGGCCCCTTCATGGCGCCCGGGCCGCAACCCGTTGCGATATTTAGTCCGCGCAGGCCGAGTTGATAACCGACCTCTTTGGTGAAGTCATATTCGTTACGACCTATAGAATGACCACCCCAACACACCACTAAATCGGGCTTTAAGTTTGGCTGAACGATATTTGCATTGCGTAGGATATCGAAGACAGCTTCTGTCACACCTCGCCTGCTATCGAGATCATAAAATCCATTAAGCGCATTATTTACATAAACGACATCCCTTAAAACTGAGAACAAATGTTCTTGAATACCGCGAATCATATTGCCATCGACAAAAGCTGAAATAGGCGCATTGCGAACATCCATGATTGGCCCACGCGACTGTGGCTTTACATCAATTTCAAAATCGGGATAAGACTCAATGAGACTAGAAACATCATCGACCTCATTACCACTATTGAGCACCGCTAGTGCACAGAGTCGAAATAAACTGCGTACCTCTTCGTTTGCGGACATGAGGCTTTGTATCTCGCGATATGAGAGTAAATTGAGCGTTCTCATCGGACGCAAATTCTCTCGACTGGTCGTTTCCTGTTTCAGAGCAACTGACATTTCGTCGTACGACATAACCTTTTCTCTTGTTCAAAGTATTTACATTCGGCGGAGATACCTGCCCGACAACCAAGTAATCAATTAACGCGGGAAGAAATTACCTAACCTGTGGCAGCTCTTGGGCATCTGCGGCGGAGGGCGAATCGGGCGAGCCGAATGCTTGTTTAAACTGCGGCTCAAGGTTTTCCCAGGGACCATCCAATGTGTAGGCGGCACTAGTAAGACTGTCTACCTGATCGCCAAAAATTCTATCGAAAAGGTACGCGCCGACTGCGATAGGTATATTCGCCGTCAGTAGACCTAACCAGGGGATATTGTCGCTCACAGGAAGCGTGACATACATTTCACCGACTATCGTTTCTGCCACAAGATCCACGTCACCCGTAATTTGATAAAGACTCGACGGGCCACTGATGACGAGACGATCCTGAATCTTTACTTGGCCTTCCTCTAGCACTAGATGGCCATCGATCTGATCGAACGCGAGGCCACTGCGCAGAAGATCATCGCTGAACCGAAGACGACGCATGATAGCATCAAAATTAAGGATGCTGATGAGCTTTAGTGCGCCCGCACCGCCGGCACCTTGAAGAAATCTTCCCTCTCTAATATCGATTTTTATTTCGCCACTTAGATTCTCTGCATTGAAGAATGCGGGCGTGCCCTGCCATTCGAGTTGCGACTCGAAATTCCCCACGTTGCTGACAAGGCTAGGGGCATAACCATTAGCACGGAGCACCTCGCCCAAATCGGCGACATGTAGCTGACCATTAAATTCGCTACGATGGGTCTGCCCATCAAAGTGCCAGTAAAAGGATGGCGCAGGTATCTGCTCAGACACAGCCTCACTTTCCTCTCTCTTGGCATCCCAATTGTCTATCTGCTCGGCACTTAAATACTGCGATTCAAGCTGAAGCCCTCTAAAGTCAAAAGCAAGCTCCGAAAACTCAGCACCGACTGCTTCTGGTTTCAAACGAAAACGCCAGCTGCCGTAGGGGCTGTCTCCAATAACAATCTCGCGCGCACTGAAACGCATCGCAGGAAATAACCTGGGGTCGAGCTCGGCGAGCGAATCGACTGGCTCTGTGTCGGCGGGGTCTTCTTCTATGCGCTGTGGTCCTATCGTGCTCGACTCATCACCCGCTAAGCGCAGCCTTTGCAAAGACACAAGCATGTCACCTTCGGCAAAGGGCGCTTCAACGTGGCCTTCGAGCTCTGGGCCTGCAAGGTCTATGAGCCAATTTTTTGTTTCGATATCGGGCCTAATCCTCAGCGACTGCTTCGCAAAATTTTGGCCTAAGAGCTCTAATTCATTTACCGAGATATCAATAAAACCAAGATTCTCAGCAAAACCCTCAACGCCGTAACTCGACTCATCAAGTACTCCTTCGCTCGCAGCGAGTGTTCGCAGAGTCTCTGTAAACTGCGTAACAAAATCATCCCATTCTTCGAAGTCTGCAGTGGACAAACTACCCAGCACCACTAGGCCATCGAAAGGATTCTGCTTTAGCACACTGAGTTGAGTAGGCGATTCTCCCAGAAAAACCAGTCCCTGAGAGAGTGCTGTATCATCGAAAGAAAGATCAAACTCCAATCGTTCTCCCAGTTTACCCCTGTGCCATTGCCTGTTTTCGCCAAATCCTAGCGTCAGATCGAAGGCTACAGGTGTGGCAGTGTCTTTATTAAGTGGGCTCGGCCCTGCAATCGAAACACCTTCTAACGTGCTCTGAATTTCGAGAGTCGTGGGATATAAACTCTCGCCACCTTGCTCAATAAGTAACTGGCTCGTAAATTCCAAGACCCCATCGGCCTGATTCAGCATTGAATCGATAAGCGGACTCGTCAGCGCTAAATCGGCCAATTGCTGTGGTGCTACTCTGCCGCGAGCAGCGAGCGTAACCGCCTCGATAACGCGATCATTTTGCGCCGAACCGAGCTGCAGTGAGACAGAACTGCCAAACAGTTGCGCTCGCAAGTCCGAGCTATCGAGGCCCGTTCGAGTATCGAACACTACCTGACCTGAAAGCTCTGAGACGTCAAGACCATAGTCGAGGAGCGCTAAATTATTCTCATCAATCGAAAGCTCAGTTCGTACATCGACCGGCTCACCACTACCAAGCAGAAGATGAACATCGATCGCCACCTCCGCATCACCCTCTGCACGCCAGTTGTTCACCGTGTCTATGAGACCATCCGGCAGCGGTGAGGCAGACAAAAAATTGAGTGCGTCTTGTGTAAGCCCCGTCGCACCACCCTCGACTACAAGTCTATTACGAAGCTCCCCCTCTTCGTTGACGGTAGGTCGCACCGTGCCTTTCGCTCCATCGAGCAATAACCCGTAACTGTTACCAGCCGTCACGAAAACATCGACTACGCTGTCCGCAGTTGAGACGAATGCCTCGACGTCCTCAATTTCTGGCCACCCTTCGGCGTAGTTAATCGTTCCATCACGCAATCGATAGAAGCTTTGGAATGTCTTTGCCGCGGGGTCTGAACCAGGCAACATCGATCCTCGCAATATCGCGCCGCTATCAAAGAACGTTCCGTCTAGGGCAGCGCCCCCGACCCAGGCCATGGTCGACTTAAGTCCCTGCTCTATTTTGGGGCCATCGGGTAGGTAATAGTAACGATCTTCTGCGAGCATGCGCTCAACGCCGATGAGTAACTCAATATTCGATTGAGGCTCACCCTCTGCCGGCCGGACTAGCTGCGAGGTAAACTGCACGCGCCCGGTCGTGGTCGCAGATTCTGCAATCAACGTGTTGCTAGACAAGGTAAGATCAAGCCCTGCTTCGAATTTCGAGAGAAAATCTATGCGCCCATTAACATAATCGTACGACCAGTCACGCGTATAAATATTAGGGAGATTCATCCGTAGAAAAGGCGTGTCAATCTCAGCAAATCCGCTCGCTCTTTTTGTCTGTCCGTCGTAGTCAATTTCTAGATAACCCGTCACGCCATCTAGCTTCGGAATCCCACCAATCGATTCGATGGCACCGCTTTCGGTATTCGCTCGCAGAGACAGTTTCTGAATGGGTCCGGACAGCGCCTCCAGTGGCGAGGCAGCCATCTCTTGACCGGTTAGTTTCACACTCAGATTATTAATCAGACCTCTCGGTGAAAGGTCGTTCAAAGTACTAATCTGCGAGTCAGAGAGGGGTAGAAAGCCAGCGCTCGCCATGCGGCGAGTTAAGCTGAGAAGCCGCGCGATATCTACTGAATCCGCTCTTAACTCGACTTCGTCATTTTGGCGCACTACAACGCCAGCTGAAAAAGCGCCCCATTCCTCTCCATCCCATTTGCCTTGGTTCGCCTGAACTACGAATTCGAACCTGGGATTCGTTCCGTCCGTCTGAATTAACTCTGCCGACTGGCGTAGGGTTGCTACGCTGCGGAAGCTCGAAAGCTCTGTACTCATCGCCTCTCTAGCCGCAGGCCTCTGCAATTCTAGAGACTCGATATCGAGGGTAGCCGTCGCCTCTATCAATTTCCCATCAGCTATCTCAAACCAAATTTCCCCACCTGCGTCTAACGCAGTAACACCGGTAAGCGCTGGCTGGACCGCGGCCGGCAGTAGAGATTCGAAAAGAGGAAGATAGTCGCCCGTAGGAATATTTGCATAAGCGTAGGCGGATGCATCAGCAAGTGTCGCGCCTGTCCCCTCGTAGGAGAATTGAAGTGGCTGGCGTACACCATCGATTAGCGCGTCAACAAGAATAACGTGTTCGTTCTCGCGGTTCTGAATTCGCGCGTCGACTATATCGACCACAACGGAGTCACCCGCACTCGGCTCAAGGATCAGCACCACATCGCTCAGCTGCAAATACGACACGTCCAACAAAATTGAATAGAGCTCTGCCATGTTTACCCGCTGCGGCGTTGCACCGCTCACTCCGCGCAGCTGCCATAAACCGTCGGCAGACTGCCTAAGGGCAACCTCTAAGTCTGCGACTTCGAATTCCTCAAGCACCCAGCGTCGCTGCCAAAGACTAGCCGGTACGTCCAACGTTAAGGTTGCACGATCAAACAGGAGACCAGCAGATTCTGCTGCTACACCGACCTGAGCTTCGGTTACTAGCAAACTCAATCCACTTATCTCGATCGTCGGATTGAATCCAGAAAAACTCCCAGTTAACGAAGTTATGTTTACCGGCAACCCGGTCAGCTCGAAAACTTTTTCTTCGACGATCCGCGTGTAGTCTGCGACAGCTGGCATAAACTGCCGGCCCGCGCTCACATAAGCGGCGAGCGCAACAATTCCCACGACAAATAGTCGTCGCAGCAGCCTGCCAATGCCGAATACTAAGGATAAAAACACTGAACCTCTCTTCGACTTTCTAGCAACTTAAGACCCACTCAATCGTTTGCTAGTGATTTCAATATCAAATTGGCTTCTCGCATACTCAGAGCATGCGAGAAACTCTAACCGACCGGCGATTAATTGTTCGATAATTCGCGCTTCGTCACGCAAAGCATCGATCACCGCATGCGACGCTTTCACCCTAAATACATCGCCCCGAGAAGACAGTACCAGCAACCGTCGATGAATTACCGATACTACAGAGTCTATCGAGGCGACATGGCCGTCACCCGAACAGTCTTCGCAGGGCGCGCGCAGAACGCGCTGCAAACTTTCCCGAACTCGCTTGCGGGTCATCTCGAGTAAGCCAAATTGCGAAAACTCACCAACCACTGTGTGTGCGCCGTCTTTCGCAAGCGCATCGATCAACGCCTTACGCACCTGAGAACGATGTTCTTCACAGTGCATATCGATGAAATCTATAACGATGATACCTCCTAAATTACGCAACCTCAGTTGCAACGCAATTGCAGCCGCAGCCTCGAGGTTCGTCTCGAGTATCGTTGAATCTTGATCGCGAGCGCCAATAAAAGAGCCGGTGTTTACATCGATGGTTACCATCGATTCCGTTTGTTCAATAACGAGGTCTCCGCCATTGGGCAGCCGTACTTTTTTCTCTAACGCGTTCTCTATCTGCTGTTCTATAGAGACTCCATTCGCCTCACAAAGTTCGAATAGAGGCGGTTCTTTGGCTGTGAGTTCGAGCAACGCATATGCGTCAGGAATATAGTCTTTCAAGAATGCACTAAGCTTATCGAATGCGTCGACATCGTCGATGAGAATACGGCTCACTTTCGGACCGAAAAGATCGCGCATCGACCGAACATAGATCGGTTCTTCGGAGTACACACACCGCACCTCGTTTGGTCTCCGCAGCCTCTCCATGAGCTTCACCCAAAGCCTATGAAGATGTCCGATATCTTCCAGAAATTCGCCCTGAGTCGCGCCTTCCGCGGCCGTCCTTACGATGAAACCTCGAGGCTCTTTCCAACCCGATTCGGCCAGACTGTTTTTAAGCAGTGCTTCGAGCCTTTCGCGCTCTTGGTGATCGACAATTTTCTGCGAAACACCAACATGCAAGCTGCGCGGTAATAGGACTAGATGCCTCGCGGCGAGAGTCAGGTGATTACTCAACCTGGCCCCCTTACCCGCAATGCCATCCTTGATAACCTGCACAGTCAAGAATTGTCCTTCGCGGAGAAGCTCTCCAATCCGCGCGGGTTGGTCTCGACGCACCTCAAGACCCTGAGCATCCAGCTCGCTGATATCCGACGCATGAATAAATCCCGCTCGCTCAAGACCGATATCCACGAATGCCGCTTCCATGCCGGGCATCACTCGGAGCACTTTACCTTGGAATATATCGCCTACGTGGCTGCGCGAGCGGTTCCTCTCGAGCATCAGTTCTTTCAGAGTCCCTTGCTCGACTAGCGCGACTCGGGTCTCTGCCGGCATGACATTGATTAGTAGTTCGCTCATTGCTCCCACGCTTCCATTGGTGGCAAGCAGTCTAATCCCGCCTTCTTAAGCAACGCTGCTGTTTCGAAAAGTGGCAGCCCCATCACGCCACTATAGCTGCCTTCAATCGAACGAATGAACGCCGCAGCGAGGCCTTGAATTGCATAGCCGCCGGCTTTTCCCTGAGGCTCACCCGTCAACCAGTAGCGCCGTGCCTCGTCACGACTGACACTGCAAAAGGTGACACGTGTTAACGACACCGCTTCACCGATCTGGGTAAGCGAACTATTCCCATCGGACGCGACAACACAGACGGCGCTTCTTACCTCATGAGTCGTATTCGCCAAAGCCAGCAAGAAATCTTCGGCTTGCTCTGGCGACTCGGGTTTTGCCAACACCTCATCGCCGAGCGAAACAACGGTATCGGCAGCGATTAGCACCCCTGTGAGGTCAAGTAGTTGCGTTGAGCCAGAACGCGCTTTTTCTCGGGCCATTCGGGAAACATATGAAGCGGGAGACTCACCCTCCCAGCGAGATTCGTCGATGTCCTGAGGGCAGATCTCGCAATCGAAGCCGAGCTGCGCGAGAAGCTGTGCGCGTCGCGGTGATGCTGACGCTAAAATTAGCCGAGGGGATATCATCAATTGTTTATAAACCTACGCCGAATGCTTCGTAGCAAAGAAAACAGAGCAGGCCATATCGTTGCACTTGAAAAAGCCGCAAGCAAATACATCGAATCTACAGGCTCAATCTGACCGCTGATAACCCGCAGCCAATGCCCCAAACCTAATGCGACAAGCGATAGAACGAACAGCAACCCACTCTGCTGAATGGGATTGTACATTCGCAAGCGCTGATGAAGGCTTAGGGTGACGTAGGCGACGATAAGCAGAGTAAAGGCATTGAGACCGAGCATAGTTCCCTCGAGCACATCAAGTAGCAACCCCGCAGCCCAGGCGAAACCGAGGCCCACTCGGTAGGGCAGCGCCATCGTCCAATAAAAGACGAACATAAGTACCCACTGCGGACGCCAATTCATTGCCCAGTCCGGGAGAGGCACAATCGCCAACAGATATGCCAAAAAAAGGCTAATGATGACAACCAAATTGGTATAGCTCTTCGACTTCATAGCTGTACCTCCTGCTTAGGCGGGATAAGAAGCATCACATGCCGCGTACTATTGATTTTAGCCCGGGGCCGAGCCTTGATTATCGCGAAGTCCTGACCAGGATCGTTATCAACACTTACTACGTCTGCGACTGGGAAATTTTTCGGGTAAATCTGCCCCATGCCAGAGCTCACTAACAAATCGCCCGGGTGTACATCTTGTGTTTGTGTCACGAATTCGAGCTCTAGCTCATCTGTTTCGCCTCTCACGCCCCGCGCGAGCGCCAGCTCTCCGTTTCTGTTTACTTCGACTGGGGTAATATGCAGCGGATCGGAGATTAGTAACACCCAGCTGCTCCTCGGCATCACCTCCACTACCTGCCCCATGAGGCCATCGGCAGCTAACATGGCCTGCCCAACGAAAACACCGTGTAGCGCACCACGATTAATCAGGACACGTTTACTTGCGCGTTCAGGAGATCGGTTTACTATCTCGGCCGCCAAAACCTCTCCCTCAACAATCCGAGCAGCTTCAGTTAGCGCACGCAGGCGACTGTTTTCGCTTGCGAGGCTCGCCAAAACTTGAAGCTCTCTCTGCGCTAGGAGCAGCTCGTTAGTTAAGCGCTCATTTTCAGCAAGCAGGTCGCTGTGCGACACAAACACGTCATCGAAAAATTCAGAGGTGCGGGCGGGCATATCGGCGACCCAGTAAACAGGCGTAGCCGTGTAGGAAAGGATAAACCGGACAGAATCGAGATAACCGAATCTATTGTCGGCAAACATTAGACAGAGAGACAAGAATGCGAGAGCCAACGCTCTGTATTCGAGTGCTACTCCTTTTGTAAACAGCGCCTTATCGATGACACACCCCTCATTCTACTAGCCGATCTACGCAAGTAGAGCGCGGCCGACAGCACGTCACTCTAAAGGCTAGCTAGAGATTAGATAGTATCGTATGCGAGGCAAGGAAAGAAGGAATGACCGCTTCTTCATCTGGCGAACCTGACGAAGAGACAGCGCTATACGAAGTGCGCAAAATGCTGGCGTAGTAACAGCCCTCGGAAGCGCTGCGCAAACCCCTTAGGGACCGAACTTATTCTATTGAGAGTAGATCGATATCATAAGCATCCATGAGTTCCATGGCCTTTCCTCCGCCTCTGGCGACGCATGAAAGCGGGTCTTCCGCAACGATCACGGGAAGTCCTGTCTCTTTGCTCAATAATTTATCCAGATCACGCAGCAGTGCGCCACCGCCGGTCAATACCAAACCGCTTTCAGCGATGTCGGAAGCGAGCTCGGGCGGCGATTGCTCTAGTGCGCTTTTAACGCCCTGAACAATAGCAGACAGGGGCTCCTGTAAAGCCTCGAGAATTTCTTCACTGTTTAGCGTGAAGCTTCGAGGCACACCCTCTGCTAAATTACGTCCGCGAACGTCAATCTCTCTCTGCTCGCCGTTCTCGCTAGGATAGGCGCAGCCAATTTCTTTTTTGACTCTCTCGGCAGTCGCATCACCAATCAAGCTGCCGTAGTTACGGCGCACATGCGTGACTATCGCTTCGTCGAAGCGGTCGCCACCGACGCGGACAGATTCGGAGTAGACAACACCATTTAGCGAGATAATAGCAATTTCGGTGGTGCCACCGCCTATATCAACAACCATAGATCCGCTAGCCTGCTCAACTGGCAATCCGGCGCCGATCGCTGCAGCCATGGGCTCTTCGATTAGACGCACGTCACGTGCGCCCGCACTTGCTACAGATTCACGAATCGCGCGCCGCTCGACCTGCGTTGATTTACAGGGCACACAAACTAGCACACGCGGACTCGGTGGGAAAAAGCTGTTTTCATGCACTTTGTTAATGAAATGCTGCAACATCTTCTCAGTGACCTGAAAATCTGCGATCACACCGTCCTTGAGCGGTCGAATAGCCATGATGTTGCCCGGCGTTCGTCCCAGCATTCTCTTGGCATCGGCGCCCACAGCAGCCACGGATTTTTGCCCGTTATGCGTGCGTATCGCAACGACCGATGGCTCGTTGAGAACAATGCCTTGGTCGCGGACATAGATGAGCGTATTCGCTGTGCCGAGATCTATCGACAGGTCGTTGGAGAAAAGTCCTCTAATTCGTTTAAACATGCGTGGCTTTTAACCTCGGTAGCACTGAATCCAGTGCCTTTTTTATAATTCTTTGATAGCGGCGAGAGGGCATCACGAGAGCGCCCGGTTAAGGCGAGATTCTCGCATTTAGTCGACCTTTCGCCACTGACAATCCCTATAATACAGGCGCAGTTTCTTGTACACTTGTATGCCAAGCGATCTCAGAATGGCCGTAAATTATGCGCACTCTAGCAACGGCTTGATGCGAGAGCAAGCGCTAAGGCGCGAGTTACCAGAACAAAATACGCTGGCGATTATACCGACCTTTTTAGAGCGCATTTCAGACACCATTCGCCTCGCCTGCACCTATAACCAAGGAATAGCATAATGGCACTAACAAAGACCGAGGTTGAGAAAATCGCCCACCTTGCCCGTTTACATGTCAGCGATGTTGAAGCCGAGGAAGTGGCGAAAGGCGTAAGCGATATTCTCGCCCTAATTGACAAAATGCAGTCGGTCGACACCGACAACGTAGAGCCGCTCGCCCACCCTTTCGATGCCGCGCAAAAACTCAGACCAGACGTCGTTACCGAACCTGACCGCCGCGACGAGCTGCAACAATTGGCCCCACAGTCACAAGACGGCCTTTTTTTGGTCCCTAAAGTAATAGAGTGATCCGCTTAAGGGCTCTTCGCGCGCAAGCGGCGCCGGAGTCAGTAGTGGCGTGTTAAGTCAAACACCGCGCCTAACAGGCGCTAGATCAAACACAGGATTTACCAATGATAGAGAAGACAGTCGCCGAACTTAGCGCCGCCCTCGCGGCTGGCGAGACGACAAGCGTGGCACTCACTCAGGCATACCTTGATCAAATTGCGGCACATAATGAGGTGTTAAACGCTTACATTACCGTGTGTGCAGACAGCGCAATAGCGCAAGCACGAGCAGCGGATGAGGCCCGTGCTGCGGGTTCCTCGGCTCCACTACTCGGCATCCCCATTGCGCATAAAGACCTTTTTTGCACTGCGGGCGTCAAGACGACGAGCGGCTCGAAAATCTTGCACAATTTTATCTCACCCTATGATGCGACTGTCGTAGAGCGCTTGCAGGCGGCAGGCGCAGTGATGCTCGGCAAAACCAACATGGACGAGTTCGCCATGGGCTCCTCAAATGAATCAAGCTACTATGGCGTCGCGCGCAATCCATGGAACTTAGACCGAGTCCCTGGAGGGTCTTCTGGGGGGTCTGCTGCTGCCGTTGCAGCAGACCTGTGCGCCATGGCGACCGGCACAGACACAGGTGGCTCCATTCGCCAGCCGGCAGCATTTTGCGGCATTACAGGCCTGAAGCCGAGCTATGGCCGCGTGTCGCGATGGGGAATGATTGCCTACGCATCAAGCCTCGACCAGGCGGGCCCTCTTTGCAAAACTGCCGAAGACGCCGCGATCCTGCTCAATGTGATGGCCGGTGTCGACGAAAAAGACTCGACGAGTATCGCACTGCCCCCTGAGGACTTTACTGCAACGCTCAACAACTCGCTCAAAGGACTGCGCATTGGCTTACCGAAACAGCATTTTACTAGCGGTCTAAATCCCGCGATTGAAAGCGCCGTTCGTAACGCAGTAGCCGAACTCGAAAAACTCGGTGCCGAGGTAAAAGAGATCAACCTCCCCAATAGTGACCTTGCGATTTCTGCATACTACGTGATCGCGCCAGCAGAGGCGTCGGCTAACCTGTCCCGCTTTGATGGCGTGCGCTACGGCTACCGCTGCGAGAATCCGGTGGACCTCGAAGACATGTACAAAAGAAGCCGTAGCGAAGGCTTTGGCGAGGAGGTAAAGCGCCGAATTATGATCGGAACCTACGCGCTGTCGGCAGGCTTTTACGATGCGTACTATCGAAAGGCTCAAAAAATTCGCCGCTTAGTAAAGGAAGATTATGCGCGGGCCTTTGAAGACGTTGATGTAATCATCGGCCCAACCACGCCGAGCCCAGCTTTCGCACTCAATTCGATGAAAGATTCGGTGACAATGTATCTCGAGGACATCTACACAATCGCGCTCAATCTTGCTGGCCTGCCAGGCATGTCTGTGCCGGCAGGTTTCGTCGATGGCCTGCCGATCGGGATGCAACTCGTCGCCAAGGATTATGCCGAGGCAACACTTCTGAATGTTGCACATCAGTTTCAACAGGTAACCAACTGGCATAAAAAGAAACCGGTTCTCACCACTTCAGAAAAAACCACGGAGGCCTAGCATGCAATACGAAACAGTCATTGGCCTAGAGGTTCACGTTCAGCTCTCTACAGAGTCAAAACTTTTCTCGGGTTCGGCGACGACATTTGGCGCAGAGCCAAATACGCAGGCCAACATTTTCGACCTCGCGTTGCCGGGAACTCTCCCCGTACTAAATGAGAAGGCCGTGGCGATGGCGGTCAAGTTCGGCCTCGCGATAGGTGCCGAAATTGGCAAGCGTTCGGTATTTGATCGGAAGAATTATTTTTATCCAGACCTACCGAAAGGCTATCAGGTCAGTCAACTCGACTTCCCCACGGTCGGCAAGGGTTCTTTGACCATTTCGCTCGAAGACGGCAGCGAAAAAGTAATTGGCGTAACTCGGGCACACATGGAAGAGGACGCGGGAAAGTCGTTGCATGAAGACTACCAAGGAATGACCGGAATCGACCTAAACCGTGCGGGAACACCGCTGCTTGAGATTGTTTCCGAACCCGACCTTCGCAGTGCAAAAGAAGCGGTCGCCTACCTTAAAAAGCTGCATTCCATAATCCGCTATCTCGACATTTCGGACGCCATCATGGCGCAGGGGTCGATGCGCTGCGACGCCAACGTGTCGATCAGACCCGTGGGTCAGGAAGAGTTTGGTACGCGCACCGAAATCAAGAACATCAACTCGTTTAAATTTGTCGAAAAAGCGATTAATTACGAGGTTCAGCGGCAAAAGGACGTTCTCGAGGACGGTGGTCGCATCGTGCAGGAAACACGGCTTTACGACGCCGACAAAGATGAGACGCGCTCGATGCGCAGCAAAGAGGTAGCGAACGATTATCGCTATTTCCCCGAACCAGACCTTTTACCCATCGTAATCGACGATGCTTATATCGAAGCGATTCGTGCAACGCTACCAGAGCTTCCGGACAGACGGGCAGCACGTTTCGTGTCCGACTACGGCCTCAGTGAATACGATGCTGGCGTGCTCGTTGCGACTCGTGAAATGGCTGACTATTTCGAGACCACAGCCACTCTCAGCGGCGACGCAAAACTTGCAGCCAACTGGGTAAGTCAAGATTTACAGGCACTCCTGAATAAACATAGCTGGGAACTAAGCGACTCTCCAATTCAGGCTGAGCGCTTGGCGACTCTAATTCAACGCATTAAGGACAACACAATATCCGGCAAAATTGCGAAAACCGTCTTCGAGGCCATGCTCGATGACAGCAACGATGTCGATTCGATTATCGAAGCGAAAGGACTTAAGCAGGTCACCGATAGTGGCGCGCTCGAAAGTCTCGTCGATCAAGTAATCGCGGATAACCCCGATCAAGTGCAGCAATATCGAGACGGAAAAGTACAGGTCATTGGCTTCTTAGTTGGTCAATGCATGCAGTTATCCAAAGGAAAAGCGAATCCTGCACAGGTAAACGAAATTCTGCGTAGCAAACTGAGTTAGCGTTTAACACAGCGCGGATCTTCTATCAGGACTCTTAAATCAACAGACGAAAGAACAACGCAGACGATGAGTAGCGAAAAGAAACGCGGCGCCGAGCGCACGCAAAAAGCAGTAAGAGATGAGGATTGGTCGGATGAACGGCTGGCTAGTTTTCTTGCGCTGTTACCGCCTGATGATCTGCCCGCGGACTATAATTGTTTGCTGCGCGCCTATCGCGGGATGACGGCTGAACTCTTCGCGCGTTTCGTGCGGATTTTTGTTGAGCGCGGGCATGACATCAATGTCACTCTGGCAAATGGGTCGACTTTTTTAGATCATGTGTCACGGCACAGAAAATCGACAGAGTATGCGCAAGCGCTAATTGACTGCGGCGCCGTCTCTCGTACCTCGCTCGCCGTGCAGGCCTAAGCACCCTCGCTCGGGCTGGCCTTTCCTACCACCCGCTTACCGATAATTAGCGCCCACGCGCGCCGCTGCCTGCTGGTCGAGAACCTCCCGTGCGAGAACCGTCTTTTGACTTGAATTTAGTCTCGCGCTCGAATTGGGGCGCCTTATCCAAAAGCTTCTCATCTGGATGGATGCACTCAAGCTTCATGCCTAACTGCTCTTCAATGTCGGGCAATAGAAAGGAATCTTCTTCGCAGGCAAAGCTGATTGAGGTTCCTACCGCACCCGCTCGACCCGTGCGACCGATGCGGTGGACATAGTCTTCGGGTTCCTCCGGCAGTGTGTAGTTGATCACGTGCGTTACGTCATCAATATGCAGTCCGCGACCTGCCACATCGGTTGCGACTAATACCTGCAGCTTGCCTTCCTTGAAATTATCGAGTGTTCGAATTCGCTGATTCTGGGCGACTTCACCCGACAACATTCCAACGCTGATACCGTTTCGATGTAAGTTATCGGCGAGTTTTCTCACCTGATCGCGGCGATTGCTGAACACCATGATGCGCTCAGCCTTCGGCTCATTGATTAAGTTATACAGCAGATTGTATTTATCTGCCGTCGTGACAAGGTACACAATTTGCTCAACGGCGTCCGCCGCAACACGCTCTGGTGCCACTTCAACCATAATCGGATCCATCGCCCAACGATTCGATAACTCGACGATCTCGGGCGTGTAGGTCGCACTAAACAATAATGTTTGGCGGCAATCCTTGCGAGGAGTGCGGGCAACGATCTGGCGAACCTGAGGGATGAAGCCCATGTCGAGCATGCGATCGGCTTCGTCTAACACCATAAGCTCGATCATGCCAAGATGGAGATTGCCATTGCTTACGAAATCGAGAAGTCGACCGGGCGTAGCAACAACGATATCGACCGGGCGTTCGTCAAGCGCACGCGTCTGTTTCTGATAATCTTCGCCACCAACCAAGGTGACTGTATGTAGCCCGCTGTATTTATTAAGCAAATCGGCGTCACTGGCGATCTGAATAGCGAGCTCGCGGGTCGGAGCAACAATTAGCGCGCGGGGCTCAGCAAGGTAGCGCTTCTCGTTAATGGGGTTGCTAAGCAAATCATTGATTATCGTGATCAGGAACGCAGCCGTCTTACCAGTTCCCGTTTGCGCCTTGCCAGTTACATCGTGACCTTGCAGGGTATGGACGAGACTCTGTGCCTGAATTGGCGTGCAGAATTCAAACCCGAGCTTGTCGATTGCCTGGCGTAGAGGCGTTTTTAGATCGAAAGTATCAAATGAGACTTTCGGTGCCTCTGGGGTTTCGACTTGAACGGTGTTTTGCTCAACTAATTCGTCCTGCGCCTCTTGCGTCGACTCATTTTGCTCGGTTAGTGACTGCATAGGTATCCGGTATTCCAATAGGTTTAAGTAAGGTAACAGACTGCTCGGTTTCGCTTCGAGCCGCAGCTCTGCGCAAAAGCGGGGTTGGACGCCAGCACAGACGTTGCGCGGCGGAGCCTAACTCTCAGGGCGCCCGCATGATAGCCCTATGCAGGGCTTTCTTCAATCGTGCCACAGGCCGCACAATGTGGGTCGCGTGGCAGTTTCATCTCTCGCCACTGCAAATTCGATGCATCGAGAAGAAGCAACCTGCCGACGAGAGGCTCTCCAAATCCCCCAATTAACTTCAGTGCTTCGAGGGCCTGCATCGAGCCTACTATGCCGACAACCGGCGCGAGCACCCCGTTATCCGCACAGGTAAGATCACCGCCTTCTCCTGATTTATAGAGACATTCGTAGCAAGGACTGGTGCTGACTCGACTATCGAAGACGGCAATCTGACCTTCGAGACGAATCGCGGCGCCGGAAACTAGGGGTATGCCCGCCGAGAGGCAGGCGCGGTTAATCGCAAACCGAGTATCTAAATTATCAGTCGCATCGAGCACCACATCCGCGCGGCTGATCAGCTGACTTAGCTCTGCTGCGCCCGCGCGGCGGTTGACTACATACACCTTGGTCTCTGAATTGATTCCCCTTAGGGTCGCCGCAGCGGATTCCGCCTTGCTTTTGCCTATATCGGACTCGGCGTGCGCGAGTTGTCTCTGCAAATTACTTAACTCTACGACGTCGTCATCAATTAAGGTGAGACTGCCTACTCCCGCTGCTGCTAAATACATCGCCGCCGGCGAGCCGAGACCTCCGACGCCGACAATCACCACGTGAGAGTCGAGGAATGCCTGCTGCCCCGCAATGTCGACTTGAGGGAGCATGATCTGCCGACTGTATCTAAGGAGCTGGTCATCTTTCATTATAATCGATACCTATATTGGCCTCGTTGTTCGATTGACGAGCCGCTAATTTAGCCTGCCGCGCGTAACCCGATCTTGGCCGGCTATGTCTCGCAGGCATTCGATTGAATCAAAGCCCGCCGCTCGCAGCAGACCGGCTACCGCATCACGCTGATCGAAACCGTGCTCGAAAAACAACCAACCGCCTCGCTTCAATACTCTATTGCTTTCGATAACGATCGTCTTTATTGCCTCAAGTCCTGCGTCATCACAGCTTAACGCGAGTGTCGGCTCGTGCACTAAATCACCGCGTAAAAGATGTGGGTCTCCGGGGGCAATATAAGGTGGATTAGAGACAATAACATCAACAAGACCCGCGGCTTCCGCCTGCCAGCACTCGCCGATGGCAGCACACAGTTCGTGGCTGAGCCAGGAGCCTTGCACAAAACCTAGGTTATCGCCGGCTAGACGACTACCGTTTTTTCGCGCGATAGCCAGCGCATCGGTGCTTAGATCCGTACCAATAACCCGAAACCGTTCGGCAGCGCGTGCAAGCGCGATGGCAACAGCACCGCTGCCCGTGCCGAGATCAAGTAGGTGCTGAACCCCCTCTCGGTGAGTGACTGTTTCAAGCGCCGACTCAACTAATAATTCTGTTTCGGGCCGCGGAATGAGCACGGCAGGTGAGACAATAAGATCGAAATCCCAAAACTCTTTTTTGCCAAGAATATAGGCAATTGGTTCACCCGCAAGCCTGCGGTTCAGAGCCTGCTCGAACGAAGCGAGGGCTGCAGGATCGATTTCGCGTTCGGGCCATGTGAGCAAACTCGCCCTGTTGCAGCCCAGCGCATTCATCAAAAGCAATTCAGCCTCGAAGCGCAGCGATAACGCTGTCTCGTCGACTGACACGGTGCCGGAATTTCCGCGCGCAAGCGCTTGTGCAATAGTTACCATGGCGTTGCTCGAGAGCCGCGATACATTGAATCTCGTTTAGTCCTCGCCAGAGAGTCCAGCAAGAAGATCGGCTTGATACTCGTTGATCAGCGGCTGAATAACTGCGCCGAGTTCGCCGTTCATAATCTCGGCAAGATTGTATAACGTCAGTTTAATACGGTGGTCGGTCACTCGGCCCTGCGGATAATTGTAGGTGCGTATTTTTTCAGAGCGATCCCCGCTGCCAACAAGTTTACGGCGGTTATCCGACTCTTCCTGTTGCTGCGCCGAGGTTGCTGCATCCATTAATTTTGCATGCAACAGCGACATCGCTCGCGCGCGGTTTTTGTGCTGCGATCGTTCGTCTTGACACTCGACCACGACGCCAGTTGGAATATGCGTAAGCCGAATTGCAGAATCGGTTTTATTGACGTGCTGCCCACCCGCGCCGCTGGCTCGGAATGTGTCGACGCGCAGATCAGCCTTATTAATCTCGATCTCTTCGATACCTTCCATTTCTGGCATGATCGCAACCGTGCACGCAGAGGTATGTATTCTGCCCTGTGTTTCAGTTTCTGGTACTCGTTGTACCCGATGCGCGCCCGACTCGAACTTTAGCCGCTCGTAGACATTCTTGCCTTCGATGCGCACGACCAATTCCTTATAGCCACCGTGTTCACCCTGACGCTCGGTAATCATCTCCATCCGCCAGCCCTGCAGTTCGCTGTAGCGGGAATACATGCGAAATAGGTCACCCGAAAAAATCGCAGCCTCATCACCGCCAGTACCGGCACGGATTTCAAGAAAGACATTGCAGCTATCTTTTTCGTCCTTGGGTAAAAGCAGAGTCTGCAAGGTAAGATCTAACTCTGCGATAAGTGCTTCGCTATTGGCAACCTCCTCGGCCGCCATTTCTTTTATCTCAGGATCACTGTCTTTCTGCATCTCGCGCGCCTGTTCGAGATCACCCTCGGCAGTCACATAACGATCGAACGCCTGAACGAGCTCCTCCAGTTCTGCATACTCCTTCGATAAATCGCGAAATCGCGTTTGATCGGCTATAACCTCGGCGTCACTCAATAGCGCCTCGAGTTCGCCAAAACGATCCCTGAGGTTGTCGAGCTTATGCCGTATTGACTCTTTCATTTTTTGAGTTTTCCTGCGACTTTAATTGCCGCGCGTTAGGGTAGTTTGGGCAGCGTGCTGGGAGTTTTCTTTGTATGCAGATTCAATCATTCGGACTCTAATTCTAGCTCATACAACTCACGAATAAGCAGGAGAAACTCATCTCGCCCCTCGGCGCTCGCTTTTTTCATCTGCACGCTAGGCGCATGAATAAGCTTGTTTGTGAGTCCTCGCGCCAACGCATTTAGCACAGCCTCCGGCGCCTCACCTTTTTCAAGCGACTTTAACGCCCGCTGAAGCTCGCTCTCGCGAATTGAGTCGGCATTCTCACGAAAAGCGCGCAGAGTTGCGACAGCATTGAGCGCGCGTTGCTGTTTGAGATGCTCACGCAAACCCTCCTCGATGATAGTTTTCGCCTCAGCGGCAGCCTCCTCGCGTGATTTAACGCCATCTTCGATCACCTCAGCAATGTCATCGATGCTATACAGATATGCGTCCGGGATCTCGCCAACTTCGGCTTCGATATCGCGCGGCACGGCGAGGTCAACGAGCAGCATGGGCTTGTGCTTACGCTTTCTAAGGGCGCTTTCGACCGTTCCCTTTCCAAGCAACGGTAACTGGCTATTGGTTGATGAAACAACGATATCCGCCTCAACCAAACGCTCGGGTATATCTGAAAGCAGAACGCCGTGTCCCCCAAACTTACCTGCTATGTCGAGCGCGTTATCCAGTGTTCGGTTGGCGACCACAATATTGCGCACGCCGCGATCGTAAAGATGTGTAACCACGAGCTCAATTGTTTTGCCCGCGCCGATTAAAAGCACATTGAGGCTGGCGAGATTTGAGAATATGCGCTCCGAAAGCGTCACTGCCGCGTATGCGACGGAAACAGGATTCTGACCAATGGCGGTTTGAGTGCGCACCTGCTTTGCGATCGAAAATGAGTCTTGGAAAACTCGACCAAGCGCCGGACCCACGGCATCGAATTCTTTAGAGACCGCAAACGCGGACTTAATCTGCCCAAGTATCTGCGGCTCACCCAAGACCATTGAGTCCAGCCCGCACGAGACCTTCATCAAATGCCGCACGACCTCAGCATCCTCAAACGCATAGCTACTTGCGTCGAGTTCTTCACGCTCGAGTCCGTGAAATCTCGCAAGCCACTCGATAACCTGTTCACTTTGGCGCTGGCCGGCTTCACAGCCAAGGTAGAGCTCGGTGCGGTTGCAGGTAGAGACGATAACCGCCTCGTTAATGGAATCGATCTGGCACAATTCAGTGAGCGCGCGCTGAACCACCTCCGGCGGAAAGGCAACCTTTTCACGCAGAGCGACAGTTGCCGTCGTATGATTAATCCCGATTAGTATCAGTGCCATCGATTTAGTATGCGCCTAGCTAATTTCACATCGTGACATGCTGACCTGCGACATGGCGTGACGTCGTACTGAACAAGGAGCCCAAGCCAATGGCTTGAGCGACATCAAAATAGCTGGGTATGGTACTAAATTACCAAGTACCTGCCCATTAGAACGTTCCCATTAGGGCATGCCAAATAGTTAATAAGTGCCTATCGGAAGCGTCTACGGGAGTCGCGCGAAGGCCCGCGGACATTATTAGCCGTATATCGGCACTGATAAGAAACAGCGGACAGTCTAATCGGGCTGGTATACGCGCCTAAGCTGGCGCTATTATGGAGACACAGTGAATCAAACCCGTAGTAGGCGTTCCGCGATGAGAATCAACCGAAAACAGCCCCTTGCAGCACTAACAGCGCTTGCGCTGCTCGCAGGCTGTACTGTGCTAACTGAGCCTGACGCAACTACTGCCGCGACGACTGCTTCGCGACAGGAGCAACTGCCTGCGGTACCAGATGCAGCCGAAAAAAGCCCACCACCCGAAGCAGAGACAGAATACGGCGCGTTCACCGAAGAGCAACTCTACCGGGCGATAGTCGGTGAACTAGAGGCAAACTTAGGCGACATCGTTGCCGCCGGAGACAGCTATCTCGATCTTGCGCTCAGTACCAAAGATCTCGGCGTGATCCTGCGCGCGGTGCAATTTGCATCAATTACCAACGACACCAACGCCCTTCTCCAGCTAGGGTTGGTTTGGGCCTCGGTGGCACCGGAAGATCCTCAGCCTCAGCTTCTTCTGGCAATCGAATATTTAGAGAACGGTGCGTTCGATCGCGCGATCCCGCGCATGGCTCGGGTGCTCGAATTGGGCGGCAGTATCGATTTCTCGGCGCTGTCTTCCCGCACTGGGCAGCTTAACCCTCAGTCGCGAAGATTACTCATACAGGCATTGGAGCCACTACTCGAACGGTTCCCCGACGACGACAGCTTAGCGCTGGCCCGAGTTCAGCTTTTAGCGCAGAGTGGCGAGTATGAGCTTGCCCTAGTCGCCTTGGATGAAGCGCGGTCTCACATCACCCAAACTGCAGGCACCATTCTTCTCGAAGCGCAGATACTTCAAAACATGGGCCGTAGCGAGCAAGCTGTGCGCGTGTTGAAAGCTGGCGTCAGAAATTTCTCCAAGGACCCAATCCTACGAGCGAGTCTCGCACGCCTCTACATAGCACAGGAAAAATTCGACGACGCCCTTCGAGAGTACTCGCTGCTGATCGAGCAGAATGCCGAGAATTGGGAAGCGATCTACGCCAAAGCGTTGGTTCACCTCGAGACCGAGGATTACGACGGGGCGGAAGCCCTTTTCCAGCGCCTAATCGACTCAGGGGAGCGTGTCGATGAGAGCCGCTACTATCTAGCAACCGCCTTCGAGCGACAAGGCGAGCTCGAGCGCGCAATCGACAATTACCGCTTAGTTTCCATTGGAACCAATAATTTCCTGGGCGCTCAGCAGCAAGCGACGCGTTTGTCTATTCAGCTTGGCGCTGTCGAGGCGGCGCATGACTGGTTACAGCGCCTCTCACGCGGTCAGCCCAGACTCGAAGTCCTTTTCATCAATATGGAGGCACAGCTTCTACAACAGGCCGGTCTGTCCGCTGAAGCGAAGCAGTTGCTCGACCGGAGCCTTAATCGCTATCCCGGCGAGGTCGATCTCCTTTTTGCCCGCGTGCTGTATTTCGATTCGATAAAAGACCTAAAGGGTTCTGAAGCTGATCTCAGGGCTATAATTGCAATCAAGCCAGATGATGCCAGAGCGCTGAATCACCTAGGCTATATGCTAGCCGATCAAACGACGCGCTACGAAGAAGCGCTTGCCCTACTCGAATCTGCAATAGCGCTAAACCCCAGCGACCCGGCCACAACCGACAGCCTAGCCTGGGCACAGTACAAACTGGGTCGCTACGAAGAGGCGCTAGCAAACATTCGCCTCGCGTTCGCCGCATTCCCCGACCCCGAAGTGGCCTCACATATGGGCGAAATTCTCTGGATGATGGGGCGTCGCGATGAGGCGATGGCTGTCTGGCAGCGGGCATTAGAAGGGGCACCCGGGGATCCGCTCGTCACTGAGGCGATGGAGCGCTTGCAAGCTCTTGCCGCAGACGAAGAGCCGGCATAGCTTATGGTGTCGTCTTTCACTCGGCTAGTGAGCTGCGCTTTCGCGCTATCTCTTTTATATAGCTGCATGCTCGCACCACTTGCGCCCCCAGCCGTAAGCAATCCTGATTGGGCTAGGCTGAAATCTGATCTTGAGAAGCTATCGACATGGGAGCTTAGGGGACGAGTCAATGTCCGCTACGAGGGTGAGTCCTACACACCACGGATCAACTGGCAACAAGAGCGCGATGACTATGCTATTCGCCTGTGGGGCACATTCAATGCGGGCAACACCCGCATCACCGGCAAGCCGGGTAGCGTGACACTCGAAACGGACGGACGAGTGAGCAACGCGCGCACGCCAGAGAAGCTGATCTTACGAGAGCTCGGCTATGAACTTCCAGTGTCCTCGCTTAACTACTGGATCAAAGGCCTACCCGCGCCACGCCCGCGCGCCCAGCTCACCTTTGATGAATTCAATCATCTCGCGCGAATAGAACAGGACGGGTGGCTCATTAACTACCCCGACCCACGGCAGTATGCCAACATTTCCCTGCCTCGACGCATTGAGGTTAGCCGCAGCGAGAAAGACATTAGGCTCGTCTTTGTTGGGTTAAACTGGACTCTCGATTGATGACTACCGATGCCATACACTGTCTCGCGCCCGCCAAACTAAATCTTTTTCTTCATATCACAGGCAGGCGGCCAGACGGCTATCACGACCTCCAAACGCTTTTTCAGCTTCTCGACTACGGCGATGAGCTGAGCTTTTCGCCGAGTACAGCGGGACTTCTTAGCTTGTCTGCACATGGACCGACAGCAAGCACTATGCCGCTGGATGACAATCTCATTTTGCGTGCAGCAAAGCTGCTGCGCGCAAAATGTGCCGACGACTCCCTTGGTGCCGATATTCTCATCAACAAACGTCTACCCGCCGGCGCGGGCCTCGGTGGAGGCAGTTCGGACGCCGCCGCAACGCTTGTCTCCCTCAATCGGCTTTGGAATCTTGGGCTGACCAATGCGCAGCTCTGCGAGCTCGGGATCACGCTTGGCGCCGATGTCCCAGTGTTTGTGCACGGACACAGCGCGTGGGCAGAAGGCGTTGGCGAAAAGCTCACAGACGTGTCGCTGGGCGAGAGGCATTACCTCGTTGCGACACCTAACTGCTCGGTGTCTACCGCTGAAATATTCGCCGAGCCCGATTTGACACGCAACACGCAAGCGATCAAAATGCGCGACTTTCTGATGGGCAGGTCACGCAACGACTGCGAAGCGGTAACACGTAGACTCTACCCACCAGTTGCGGCAACAATCGATTGGCTAGCACAGTTTGCGAGTGCGAGAATGACCGGAACCGGTGCGAGTGTTTTCGCCGAATTCGACGACTCTGATGCTGCGCAGGCGGCACTGAGCGAGCTCCCAGACTACTGTACGGGCTTTATTGCTCGCGGCATCGATGAGATTGCTCGTTAAATGGGCTTCAACCGTAGCGATATTCGTAAAGACGGTGTAAACTATGCCCGCATAAATAAAGACAAAGGCTAGCCGCATACGCGGCTGCCGGTTAAAAGTTTGTTGGGGTGTCGCCAAGTGGTAAGGCACAAGGTTTTGATCCTTGCATGCGTTGGTTCGAATCCAGCCACCCCAGCCACATTCTCACCTATTGGTCATCTGACGACCGATTCGGAAGCCACGATTACAAAGAATATCTAAAGTCAGGCCCCGCGCCGATCATCGCTAGCGCGATTCCAAACCGAGCACGCCCCCAACTCTAAAGGTAATTACTCGTGGCAAATAATTTGATGGTCTTCAGTGGCAACGCCAACCCCGCTCTCGCAGACGCAATCGCGAAGCATATCGGCCTTCCGCTTGGTTATGCGAGCATTAGCAAGTTTTCTGACGGCGAGATCAGCGTCGAATTAAACGAGAACGTGCGCGGTAAAGATGTTTTCGTTATTCAACCTACCTGCGCACCAACTAATGACAGCATCATGGAGCTTTTGCTCATGGCTGACGCACTGCACCGAGCCTCAGCCAACAGAATCACCGCCGTGATCCCCTACTTTGGCTATGCCCGACAGGATCGCAGAGTACGCTCGGCACGCGTGGCTATCAGCGCGAAAGTGGTCGCCGACATGATTGGTGCCGTTGGCGTAAACCGAGTCCTGACTGTCGATCTACACGCCGAGCAGATACAGGGGTTCTTTAGCATTCCAGTTGATAACGTCTATGGCTCTCCCGTGTTAACAGACGATATCGAACGTCAAAATTACGAGAATCTCATCGTCGTATCGCCGGACATCGGCGGTGTCGTTCGCGCTCGCGCAGTCGCAAAAAAACTCAACGTTGACCTAGCAATCATCGATAAACGTCGCCCTGCTGCCAACGTGGCTCAGGTCATGCACATAATAGGCGACGTAGCCGATCGCACCTGCCTGATAGTCGACGACATGGTCGACACGGCAGGCACTCTTTGCAAAGCCGCCGATGCACTGAAAGAGCACGGGGCCTCACGAGTCGTCGCTTACAGCACCCACCCTGTGCTATCAGGCACCGCCATTGAGAACATCGAGACCTCTAATCTCGACTCACTCGTGGTTACCGACACTATTCCATTGAGCGAAGCTGCTAAAAACTGTCGGAAAATCCGCCAACTCTCAATGGCAAAGCTTCTCGCCGAATCTATTCGCCGCGTAAGCAACGAAGAATCCATCAGCGCGATGTTCGACAATACCTAAACTAGGTAGCGCCTCGTCGCGCGGATAACCCGGCTACGAATCATTCGATTTTTAGCCATTTACTAAACACCCTAATAAGCCGGTCGCAAGCGAGTTAGGGCTCCCATAAGGGATACTCAGGAGAGACATAATGTCTACAGATGTATTTGAATTAGATTGCACGGTCCGAACCGACCTAGGGAAAGGTGCGAGCCGCCGCCTACGTCGTTTGGAAGGTAACATCCCCGCCGTTCTCTACGGCGGAGACGCAGATCCGATTTCGCTAACGATTCCCCACAAGGACATCATCAAAGCGACGAGCAACGAAGCGTTCTTTTCGCACGTGATCACGCTAAACATCGGTAAGAAGAAAGAAAAGGCGGTTATTAAAGCGCTGCAGCGCCACCCCGCCAAGCCGTTTATTCTTCATGCCGATTTCCTGCGTATCAATGAAAAGCAGTCGATCACAGTTAAGGTTCCACTTCACTTCACCAACGAAGAGAAGTGTGCTGGCGTTAAAATCGGCGGCGGCAGCATCTTAAAAACTCTCAACGAGATCGAAGTGGACTGCCTACCTAAAGACCTTCCAGAGTTTATCGAAGTGGATATGCTTAAGGTTGAAGTGGGTTCGACTGTCCATATCTCGGATATTCCCCTACCTGCCGGCGTCACGAGTGTATCACTCACGCATGAAGACGGTGACCTCGCAGTAGCCACAGTGAAAGCGCCCAAGGGTGAAAAAGCTGACAAGGCCGATAGCGAAGACGCTGGCGACGACGCTGGCGAGTAATAGTCTTTCGCAGACAGATGCGTTATTCGAAAAGGGCTGGCCTAAAACCCAGCCCTTTTTTGTGTCCACCTTAACGCTCTACAACGAATACCCGACCCATACTATGCTGCTACAATAGCGTCCAAGCAAATGGTACTGAACAGCACAAATCATGCAGACAAGCCCAGTTAAACTTATTGTCGGCCTTGGCAACCCCGGTCCTAAATATGACTCTACTCGGCATAATGCCGGAGTCATTTTCCTGCACCATCTGGCCAAGAGTTATGGCGGAGAACTGCGCGGCGAAACCAAGTTTTTCGGCGAATTTTGTAGCATCAATATCGCGAATCGGGAAGTAAAACTGCTGTTCCCAACGACCTTCATGAATGGCAGCGGCAAGTCGGTTGCAGCGGTGTGTAACTTCTACAAGATTGAGCCCGAGAATATTCTTGTCGCGTATGACGAGATCGACTTCGACGTTGGTGTCACCCGCCTTAAATACGACGGAGGACACGGCGGCCACAACGGCATGCGAGACATCATTAGTGCACTGGGCGCGCGTAATTTCTACCGCCTACGCATCGGCGTCGGCCACCCCGGACACAAATCGATGGTTGCTAATTATGTGCTAAGCGACCCTTCGCGCTCAGAAGCTGAATTGATTATGAGGGACATCGAAGAGTCCATTCGCGTAATGCCAAAGGCGGTGAACGGCGAATGGGAAGAAGCGATGAGGCTTCTGCACAGCGACTAATCTTTAAAGACTAACAACGACAGAACTAACGTAAAGCGAGAGCTAAAAATGCCAGTACAATGCGGAATCGTCGGCCTACCTAATGTCGGCAAATCAACGCTATTTAACGCGCTTACCAAGGCAGGAATCGCCGCTGAAAACTTCCCTTTCTGCACTATCGAACCAAACTCGGGCATCGTGTCGATTCCCGATGCGAGGCTGAATCAACTCGCCGACATCGTTAAACCGCAGAAAATAATTCCAACGACTGTTGAATTCACCGACATTGCAGGCCTCGTCGCGGGCGCCTCTAAAGGCGAGGGCCTCGGCAACCAGTTCCTCGCTAACATCCGAGAAACCGATGCCATCGCACACGTCGTTCGCTGCTTCGAAGACAGCAATGTAACCCATGTAGCTGACACCATCGATCCGGCGGCTGATATCGAGACAATTAACACCGAGCTGGCACTTGCCGATCTGGAGTCGGTAGAAAAAGGCATCGAGCGCTTTGCACGCCTCATGAAAAGCGGAGACAAGGACGCAGCGAAGAATACCGAAGTGTTAAAACGCGTCAAGGATCACCTCGATCTCGCCTTACCAGTAAGGAGCCTAAACTTAAGCGAAGATGACCTGAAAGCGATTTACAGCCTGCATCTGCTCACGATCAAGCCGGTGATGTATATCGCCAACGTCGACGAGGACGGGTTTCAAAACAATCCTCACTTAGACGCAGTCCGCGCCATCGCCGAATCCGAAGGCGCTCAGGTCGTACCTGTGTGCAATAAACTCGAGGCCGAGATCGCCGAACTCGAAGATGACGAACGCGACGAGTTTTTGCAGGAGATGGGCATGGAAGAGCCCGGCCTCGACCGAGTTATTCGCGCAGGCTACACCTTGCTTGGGCTTCAAACCTACTTTACAGCAGGCCAGAAAGAAGTGCGCGCATGGACAGTGAAGCAAGGCGCCACTGCTCCGCAGGCGGCGGGTGTGATTCATACAGACTTCGAGAAAGGGTTCATTCGCGCCGAGATTGTTGGCTTCAATGACTATATCGAGAACAAAGGCGAGAGCGGCGCCAAAGACGCCGGTAAATGGCGTTTAGAAGGAAAGGAATACATTGTGCAGGATGGCGATGTTATTCACTTTCGATTCAACGTCTAATCTTGACAAAAGGACGCAAAATCGCCAGAATTCGCGTCCTTCGAGAATTGTTGATCCTCTTTCAAGGGTCCTTTAGCTCTCGGCGCGAATACCTCTAACGATTGTCGTTTCCAAGGTCTCGCGCATCTTTTTGTGGCTACGTAGCTCAGCTGGTTAGAGCACAGCATTCATAATGCTGGGGTCGGTGGTTCAAGTCCACCCGTAGCTACCA
>JAFMKB010000092.1 GCA_017853205.1 Gammaproteobacteria bacterium | reverse complement strand
CGCCATGCTGTGCATTGTCGAACTCGTAGGCAACGGTCTGATAAATGGGTACGGCGACCGACTTTGTGGTGGGATCAGTTGTGTAGCCTGCATGAATAGCGATGGTTTCTTTTTTCATCAGAAATTGCCTATAAAAATGACTGGGAACAGACGCGAATTTATACCCTATAGCACGTTGTAGCGGCAATACTATAAGGCAAATTCCATGATAGAGAAGCTACGATTTACTCGAATAAATCAGGTCTAAGAGCAAGATACGGATCAGCTCGACCTATAGAAGACGTATAAAGGGGCTGCCGAACCTGCCATACGCTTTCGGTTCGCACTGTGTTTTTCAATGAATCAAACCTTAAGCAGTTATCTTCCCAAGGCTCACCGAGGAAATTGAGCAATCCACTAATCGACTTTTTGGGCGAAAGCACTAATTCCTCATATTCAACAACAAAAATATCGTCTCCAAACAGAGATTGCCAATGTGTCATCAAGTCTGCTTGCAAATTAATATAGTGTCGAGTTGATTCGATACTTGTCGCATAGTGCTGACCGGGACCAAACCTGGTTGTGAATATTGACCACGCGATGTCTCTCCATGCCCTTTGAGTAAGAATAATTTTAGCGCGTGGGAAGAGTGCCTTGATCAATCCGAGATAGAGGAAATTGTCAGGCCTTTTATCGGTCAGCCGAGTATTGCAACCAAACACTCGCTCAGATTCCGTTTGATAGCTATTCGCCCATTCCCTTCTCATCTTCTCTGAAAGAGAGGCGCAGCCGTTAGGAAACTCTGGCAAATGTTTTGCGATTAATCGGGGAAAAAATTCTCGCTCTCCCGCAGGCGTAAAAGAAGAATGAGCTGCGAGGATCTGCTCGACTAGTGTAGAACCTGAGCGGAACATTCCGCAAATGAAGACAGGTTCATTCTGATTGTTCATAACATGCCCGGCAAGCCACGCCGCGTCGAAATTTTGCTTAATCGCCTCGAAATGAGCCTCAGTAAGTGCATTTTCATACTTAACATAGTTTGCTCGATCGACCGAGTTTGCACGTTCGAAATGGGTTAGCGCTTCAGAATAATTTCCGCATTGCTCAAATGCTCGCCCGAGAGCAAAGTGAAGATCGGGATCCTCGTTCTCACATCCAATTTCTTTAAGTCTAACCAACAAAGGAGAAGACTCATCGGAAAATTTCTGCGCGTCCGCTAGTCGAACAAGTGCTGGAAGATAATCGGGCTGGATATCGAGACACTTAGAGAATTGCGCAAGTGCGACCGGTCGATCCCCGCGCTGTTCGGCAATGCATCCAAGATTGAAATAGGCGGGCACATACTTTTCATTAATACTAAGCGCATTATAAAGATGCCTTTCGGCGCTTTGATCATCTCTCAGCTGCTGCGAGTAAACGGTAGCAATATTCAGTTCTATTTCCTCCGGCCGCTCGGCGCCCAATTCGATGGCCCGCAGATATGAGGCAATTGCGGCCTCTGACTCACCTGCTCGAGCGAGCAAATAAGCATAATTGAAATGCCCATCTGCAATTGAGTTACGCTGAAGATACAAACGGTAGAGCGCTAATACGCGGTCGAGTTGTTGTGGCGTATTGCTTCGAGCAGATATTGCTTCGAGTATAGAAATGTCATCCGGCAGGACCGCAGCTAGCCGATGCAGAAATTCGATGGCGGCCGCTTCGTCTCCCTGCGCTTCGCAGATTCGAAACAGCCCCCAAAGACTAGATTGATTGTCGTGATCGACCGTCAATACATCTTCAAGTAGTTTTCTAGACTCATCCAGCCGCCCTGCTCTGAATGCGAGAGTTGCATCAGTCAATAATTGGCTAACGTTCATGCCCGCGACTCCAGACAATCAAAGAGCAACGTGTCCTACTCATATAAAGCAGAACTAGGACTTTCGAGCATCAGCACGTAGTCTCAGTGGCCGCCAGCACTGCATCGAGTAATGCATTAAGTACATCGGGGCGAGCCAGCCAGACTCATGCAGCTCAACGATGACCTTCGCATCTAGCGCATTAAGCTTATTTACATTGATTCCTACATAAGTCGCTAAGACTTTCTGTTCGTTTGAGCCTTCTACATTGTAATTTGCTTGCATCTGATCGAGCACGTTGTGTTTCATAAGTAATTTGACAAATTCACCGGTACGTTTTCGTTCTTCCTCGTATTCGCCAACAAATTGCATTACAGCCCTTACTTCCTGCGAAGGCTCTTCACCAACGAAGAATGGGAACTTAGCATTTTCTGTTATTGTTTCTCCCGCGCGGTCAAGCACAAGAGCGCGGCCACCATCTTCCTGCGATGCGAACGCGAAGGGATAACAGCGCAAATAAGACGGTACATAACAGTCTGGATCCCATCGGCCGTTATCATCTACGAAAAGATTTCCGTCGCCCGGCAAGCCCACAACCGCCATTGGAACTGGGTTTTCCATATTCGAAAAGACGATAGGATAGTGTCGCTGAGCGCTACTGATCTCAACCATCGTGAGCGGAATTGCTCGTTCGTTTTTTACAAATTCGAAGGCATTTTCAGAGGGCGTGATTCCTAACTTTCCGTGGGATTCGTATGTCAGTATTTCAGGCTGTTTATAAAGAAACTTCTTGCCCGCCATCGCCGCTAATGGATTTTCCTGCTGCTCGTTTGCCACGCTAACTTCTCCACTTTTCATTTAATGTGAATCAAAAAATCAGTTTAGGTATTTTTTGCCTAATCCGCCCGCAACCACCCTGTAAGTGCGTATCGGGGTTTTACTGCAAAAGGAGCCACGTAGGATACTTGATGATCACGCGGCACTTTAAACAAACTGCAACTATTAAATGTAGGCACGTGAGTTTTGGTAACATTCTGCCCCTCAACAAATTCCAGCATGCCGCCCCAATGAGATTCCCAGTCTTTGGTTAGATTAATAACAATGGCGAACCGTCTATCATCTGCTGTGCTTGCACTATCGTTATGTTGCATCAAAAAATGTCCTGGCGCGAAGAGTGTAGCTTGAAGTTCGATTTTTCGAATCTGCTCATCACCCGTTAGGTCCTGGAAAAACTCTATCGTATCTGGGCTATTAATTGCCTCTAAGATAGCATTGAGCATTAGCTGGGGTTCCCATTTATTCGTATAGGCATCGATCATAGGGTAACGGAAATAGGCAAACTGATACTCTCTCTTAGCTTGCTCGATGACTGCACTGTGAAAAGCCTGACGATCCTCTGGTGTCATCGCTGATAATTGCGCAGCAGTTCTCGTCATGGCCTCCGCTCCATTTCGAAAAGCTAACTCCCAAGTTACCTGTTGATCTAAGCAGGTGAATGTTTCCTCAGCAGCAAATTGCTCTAAAAAATTGGGAATCTGCACCACGCCAGACACGGCTAACTCTTCGCCTAAAGCAACGCGGTTTATTGAAGGGTTAAGTAGCAAGCCTCTAAAATTATGCATAGTTATACGCTCTTAATTTTGCTGCGATTATCTGAGCGATACCATACCATATTGACTAGAAATCAAGAATCAACAACTCTCTCATTTTACGGTTGCAGTGGCGTCTGAAGTGATTATTATCTAAACCACTGTGACGCTTCGTTAGAAGAATATGGATTCCTATGCATTCAACTCCAGAGTCAGTGCTCAAACAGTTTGATCTCGCATTTAAGCAGGGTGCAATCAACAAAGCGCTGGACCTTCTGCGAACTCTTTGTCAGCTCTGTCCAGAAGACCCCGAAGCGCACCACAAACTTGGCGTCATGGAGGAGGAATATGGGACATTGGCAAATGCGCGTAGCGCTTATCTCCGATGTCTCACTTTGGCGCCGACAGTTGCTAAGGCGTATCTCTACGCCGGCTACTGTTTACAGCGGCAGGGAGAAGAACAAATCGCCGTCGAACTTTACTCACTTGGCGCTGATATAGATGAGAGCATCCTAACCCTTTGGCAATCAAATCAGCAGTCAGATCAATCGCGCCGTCGCTCAGCTGCTGCTAGTAGGCTTCTTCGCGAACACTTGAGCAAGTTACATTTATCATCCGTTGGGTCTGGGGTTGATTGCCAGCGGATCGCCTCGGGAATATGGACACGAACTCATAACGACGATTATCGCTTTAGAAACACCCAGCAGATACCACAGCTGTTCTATCTCCCCGATATAACTGCACAGGGCTTTCACGACTCAAGCGACTGGAAATGGGCGCAAGCGCTACAGTCTGCCGCTGCTGAAATTAAAAATGAGTTGAACAACGCGTTACCTCTGATCAGGGACCAAGGCCGTCCCTATCTTCCTGCAGGCAGCCAGGCTGACGGCGCGATAGCGATGTTAGCAGGCTCCTTGAACTGGACAGCATTAGACCTCTTCATTGATGGCAGCCCTAATAATGAGTTCGTGCCCCACTTTCCTAAGACACTTGAGGCTCTCTCCGAAGCGCCTTTATATAGTCTCGATGAAAATCCATTCGAAGTATTTTTCTCATTACTACGCCCGGGTCAGCATATTTCTCCTCATTTTGGATTGTCTAATCACAGCCTAACCGTACATTTACCACTTGTAATACCTGACAAATGTTGGCTGCGGGTAGGCGAGGAAACCCGTCAATGGGCGCCAGGGAAAGTCACCGTATTCGACGACACTTTTATCCATGAGGCACGGAATGAGAGCGCAGAGGAGCGAATAGTTTTGATTTTTTCGATCTGGCATCCTGACCTCACCGACGCTGAACAACAAGCAGTGAAGCGATCTTTCCGATCCAGGCGAGATTGGCTTACGCAGCGCCGCATACCTTAGAAAAAAGTAGCGGCGAGTTTATTCAACACATCCGACACGCTCGAGCGCATCGAATAGAGGTGACAAATATGCGTCAAACGG
>JAFMKB010000040.1 GCA_017853205.1 Gammaproteobacteria bacterium | reverse complement strand
GTGACAGACTTCGCCAAATTACGAGGATGATCGACATCTGTACCCTTAGTAATAGCGACATAATAAGAAAGCATCTGCAGGGGAACAGTGAAAACAATGGGAGCAAGAACTTCCGAGCAGCGCGGTACATTGATTACCTTAAGTCCTTTTTCGGACTGATAACCAATACTCTCGTCAGCAAAAACAAATAACTTACCCCCGCGGGCGCTCACCTCCGAGAGATTCGCTTTAAGCTTACCCAAAAGATCATTATTAGGCGCCACGGCTACGACGGGCATTTTGCTGTCAACTAGCGCAAGAGGGCCATGTTTAAGCTCGCCCGCCGGATAGGCTTCCGCATGAATGTATGAAATTTCTTTTAGTTTGAGCGCGCCTTCTTTCGCGACCGGATACTGAATACCGCGTCCCAAGAATAGGCTGTGGTGTTTGTCGCTAAACTGTTTTGCAATGGTTTTAATTTGTTTACGTAGCCCTAGGGTTTTTTCAACGATGTTTGGCAGTTTATGCAGCTCTTTAACGAGCTTAGCTTCGTGGGCCACGCTTAGGCCTGTGCGGCGGCCAAGCACGATTGAGAGAACGAGGAGTATGGTGAGCTGCGTAGTAAACGCTTTTGTCGATGCAACGCCGATCTCTTGGCCAGCCATAGTTAGCATGCTGATATCCGATTCGCGCACGAGAGAACTGGTCGCTACATTACATATCGCAAGCGTGGCTACGTAGCCGAGTTTTTTTGCATACCGTAGGGCTGCAAGCGTATCAGCAGTTTCACCCGACTGAGAAATAGTAACGAAAAGCGTGTTTGGCTGAACAATAATATCGCGGTAGCGATAGTCGCTGGCGATATCGACTTGACATGGAATTTTAGCAATCGATTCGAACCAGTACTTTGCGACCAGACCGGCATGTGAACTCGTGCCGCAGGCGACTATTTGTACCCCGTTGATTTTGTCGAAAATGGGCGGTGCTTTTATACCAAACGCTTGTTCTAAAACCGAGGTTTTACTTACACGTCCGTCTAGCGTATTTTTTATCACCCGTGGCTGCTCATAAATTTCTTTGAGCATAAAATGCTCATAGCGGCCTTTGTCTGAGTCATCTGTCTGATGCATTACTGTGGTTGTCGGACGGCTTACTCTTCTGCCCTTATGCCAGATGGTAATCGCCTGCCTTTCGACCTTTGCAATATCGCCTTCTTCGAGGTAGATGAAGCGATCAGTAACCTGACCTAATGCAAGGGGGTCTGATGCAACAAAGTTTTCGCCAATTCCGACGCCGATAACCAATGGACTACCGCTGCGGGCAACGACCAGTTTATCGGGTTCGTTATTATCAATAACGCAAAGCCCGTAGGCACCTTCGAGTTTTTTCACCGTCTTTTTTACCGCCGCCTCGAGCGAGACTTTCCCGCCTTCACGATTGGCGTGAATGAGGTGGGCAATGGCTTCGGTATCGGTGTCTGTAACGAATAGATAGCCCGCTTTTTTGAGTTCGACTCGAAGTGCTTCGTAGTTTTCGATTATGCCGTTATGCACTAGGGCAATATCAGGCCCCGACATATGCGGGTGCGCGTTGGCAACGCTCGGCTTACCATGCGTTGCCCAGCGTGTATGGGCAATACCGACTCGGCCGCTCGCTTTTACGCTGTTTTTGGCCGCTGCGGTGACGAGCTTGTTTACCTTACCAACCGTTTTGATCGTATTAATTGTTGTTGCGCGAGTGTTAGACGTCGGTGATATGAGCGCGAGTCCGGCAGAATCGTAGCCCCTATATTCGAGCCGCTTAAGACCTTCTAATAGAATCTCTTTGACTTCTCGTTCAGCGATAGCCCCTACGATTCCACACATACCTTGACCTCTGTTCTTCTAGTCTATTTTTTTGCGGGTCGTTTCCAACCGGTGACATTGCGCTGCTTCGCTCGGCCGACAGCGAGGTTGTCGCTAGGCACTGCGCGATTAATTACTGATCCTGCAGCAACAAAAACGCCGTTTTCGAGTTCAACAGGGGCGACGAGAACGCTATTGGATCCAACAAATACATTGTCGCCTAATGTGGTGGTGTGTTTGTTAACGCCGTCATAGTTACAGAATATCGTACCTGCACCGATATTCACGTCTGCACCAATAGTGGCATCTCCAATATAGGCAAGATGGTTCGCCTTGCTACCATTACCCATGACAGCTTTTTTTGTCTCAACAAAATTGCCTATTTTTACTGAGTCCGCAAGCACAGTTCCTGGTCGCAGGCGCGCATAGGGGCCTACAGTTGCGGCGTTTCCAATGACCGCGCCATCGATAATCGTCCCGGGTAACAGGGTTACGTCATCACCTAGGGTTGCATCTTTGATGAGGCAGTTTGCACCAATAGAGACGTTGTTACCCAGTTTTATCTGCCCTTCGAGAACGACGTTTACGTCGATCGTAAGGTCTCGCCCATAGCTAATGTCACCACGAATATCCACGCGGGTCGGGTCCATTACGGTAACGCCCGTTGCCAGTAGTGCCTGCGCCTGAATCATCTGAAAGTGACGCTCCAACATACACAGCTGAAGCTTATCGTTTACACCCTGTACTTCGTATTCGTCGCCGGTGGTCAACGATTCTACAACGTGCCCGTCGGCAACGGCCTTCGCAATAATATCCGTTAGATAATACTCGCCTTGCGCATTATCATTACTGAGACGGCTGAGCCAATCCTTTAGCTCGATAGCTGAGCTAACCAAGATTCCGCTGTTTACCTCATTTATCCCTTTTTGCTCTTCTGATGCATCGCGTTCTTCAACGATAGCGCGTAATTGGTGTGAGTCATCTCTGATTATCCTACCCAGACCTTCAGGGTTTTGCGTAAAGAGCGTCAGCACTCCAAGTGGCGCAGTGGCGCTTGTGTCGATAAGTTCTTGCAAGGTGTCTTTGCTCACGAGTGGCACATCGCCATACAGAACGAGTACTCGGTCTTCAACACTGCGTGCAGGTATATTGGGCATCGCTTGTTGTACCGCGTGTCCAGTACCAAGCTGATTGTCTTGACTAACGAAGCTTAACTCGCTGCCCTTAAGCCCTTCATAGCTAACATAGCCTTCGTGAGAGTCATCGCCTAGAAAGTGTCGTTTGATCACATCGGCACCGTGGCCAACAACTAGGTGGATATGCTCAGTGCCAAGCGAAGAGGCACAGTCGACGACATGTTCTATCATCGGCTTGCCCGCAATCTTATGCATCACCTTGGGAAGATTAGAATTCATTCGCGTGCCTTTCCCGGCAGCTAGAATTACTACATCGAGTCTCATAGGCCTCTCACTGTTTTATGCTGAATTACCGAAGGTTATCGGCTGATTTATTGAGTTCGACTGCAGAAATTTAACCCTTACACAACGAAAAAGGGCAGCTTACGCTACCCTTTGTCTCATTCGTTAAGGCAATCCCAGCCTAGCATCTGCGTTAACGCTTGTGCTGACGAAGCGCTCGTAACTGAGCGGCCGCTTCTGCGATGCGAGCCGCAGCGCTGCCGTAGTCAAAGTCAGCTTGACGATCAGCAATCTCTTGCTCGGCCTCTTCAATCGCTTTGGTTGCAGCAGCCTCATCGAGGTCTTCTGCACGTTCTGCCGTATCGGCCAATAACGTAGTGACTCCGGGCTGCACTTCTAAGAATCCGCCAGAGACATAAAAAATCTCTTCGGCGCCACCTTCCATCGTAAGCTTTACTGGACCGGGAATGAGCTGCGTTAACAACGCGGCGTGACCAGGCACGATACCGAGGTCGCCGAGCACGCCTGTTGCCACGATCATCTCGACGGAACCGGAAAAGATGCTCTTTTCGGCACTAACGATATCGCAGTGTAAGGTTGTGGCCATAATGGTCTGCTCTCTTTATTTAAGCTTCGCTGCTTTTTCGACTGCTTCTTCGATTGTGCCAACCATGCTGAACGCTTGCTCTGGAAGGTGATCGTATTCGCCAGCAAGAATGCCTTTGAAACCTTCAATCGTATCTTTGAGCGACACGTACTTACCTGGTACGTTAGTGAAGATTTCAGCAACCGTAAAGGGCTGTGACAAGAACTGGCTGATGCGACGTGCACGGCCAACAGTCTGACGGTCTTCGTCTGAAAGTTCGTCCATACCAAGAATCGCGATAATGTCTTTGAGTTCTTTATAGCGCTGAAGCACGGTTTGTACGCCACGAGCCACTTCGTAGTGCTCAGATCCGATAACCAATGGATCAAGCTGACGCGAGTTCGAGTCAAGTGGGTCTACCGCAGGGTAGATACCGAGAGAGGCGATGTCACGCGACAGTACAACCGTCGCATCAAGGTGTGCGAACGTGGTTGCCGGTGATGGGTCAGTTAAGTCATCTGCAGGTACGTATACCGCCTGAATTGAAGTAATTGAACCATCTTTTGTAGACGTAATACGCTCTTGCAGAGCACCCATCTCTTCAGCGAGTGTTGGCTGGTAGCCCACCGCAGATGGCATACGGCCAAGGAGTGCTGATACCTCGGTTCCCGCGAGTGTATAACGGTAAATGTTATCAACGAACAGCAGTACATCGCGGCCTTCGTCGCGGAACTGCTCTGCCATAGTGAGGCCGGTTAGGGCAACGCGCAAGCGGTTACCGGGCGGCTCATTCATCTGGCCGTAAACCATTGATACCTTAGACTCACCTTCGAGATCGATAACGCCGGATTCCTGCATTTCGTGATAGAAATCGTTACCTTCACGAGTACGCTCACCTACACCTGCAAACACCGACAAACCACCGCGAGCAGTTGCGATGTTGTTGATGAGCTCCATCATATTAACTGTCTTACCTACACCCGCGCCGCCGAGGAGGCCAACTTTACCGCCCTTAGCAAACGGACAGATGAGGTCAATAACTTTAATACCTGTTTCGAGGATTTCGTTGTTTGCCGAAAGCTCTTCGTAGGTTGGAGCCTTACGGTGAATAGGCATATGCACTTGCGCGCCGATGTCGCCGCGCTCGTCGATTGGACGACCGAGTACGTCAACGATACGGCCAAGAGTTTCTTGACCTACAGGTACAGTAACCGGAGCACCTGTATCTTCAACGTTGAGCCCACGGCGAAGACCCTCGGTACTACCAAGAGCAATTGTGCGAACGATGCCGTCGCCAAGTTGCTGCTGCACTTCGAGTGTAATTTCGGTATCAATAACCTTGAGGGCATCATAGACCGCAGGCACGCTGTCGCGCGCAAACTCGACGTCAATAACAGCTCCAATAATCTGTACGATTCGACCGCTACTCATGTTCGGTTCCTCTATATCCTAAGCACTAAATTCTATTTAAATTAATATCAGTTCGCATTGCCGTTAAACAGCTGATGCACCACCGACGATCTCTGAGAGTTCTTGTGTAATCGCCGCTTGGCGCGCTTTGTTATAAACGAGCTGCAAGTTGTCGATGAGATCGCCCGCGTTATCGGTAGCGTTCTTCATTGCGATCATTCGAGCCGCTTGTTCGCAGGCATTGTTTTCAACAACCGCCTGATAAACCTGCGACTCAATGTAACGATCTAGAAGGCCATCGAGTAGCTCTTGAGCGTCCGGCTCGTAGAGGTAATCCCAATGTCCTTTTAACTCGTCTTCGTCCGAGGGTTCCAGTGGTAGCAGCTGCTGCACTGTAGGCTTCTGTGTCATGGTGTTAACAAACTCGTTGCTCACAACAAACACCTGGTCCAATTCCCCGTTTTCGAACTTATCCAACATGACTTTGACGACGCCGACGATGTCAGCAGCCTCTGGCTTTTCGCCCATGTCGCGAACCGAAGCCAGCACATTGCCGCCAAAGTTCTTAAAAAAGTTCATCGACTTGGCACCAATAGCGCAAACATCGACTTCGATATTCGCATCACGGTTTGCCTTCATTGCTGCAACGGTTGCTTTAAACAGGTTAGTGTTTAAGCCGCCACAGAGGCCACGGTCCGTAGACACAACGATATAGCCGACGCGCTTAACTTCCCGCGTGTCGAAGAATACGTGGTGGTATTCGGGCGTCGCGTGCGCAATATGGCCGATTACCGCGCGGATGCGCTGGGCGTAAGGTTTGCCCAGTTCCATGCGATCTTGTGCCTTGCGCATCTTACTAGCTGCGACCATTTCCATCGCGCTAGTGATTTTCTGAGTGTTTTTAATACTCGAAATCTGCGTTCGTATTTCTTTTCCGACAGCCATTGCTCAGTTGCTTCTCTTAGTTGTAAGTGAGTGCATCGCTCGAGCGATTCTAAAACTCGAGCACCGCAGGGCTTACCAAGTTTGAGTCGACTTGAACTTATCCAAGGCGGCTTTGAACTTAGACTCGAAGTCGTCATTCCAGTCGCCGTTTTCGTTGATGCTCGCCATCAACGCAGCTTCTTCGCTATTCATGTAAGAAAGAAGCGACGCTTCGAAGTCCAACACCTTATTTAGCGCGATGTCTTTCAGGTAACCATTGTTAGCTGCGTAAATAACGACGCCCATTTCGGCAACCGACAACGGTGAGTATTGCTTTTGCTTCATTAGTTCGGTGACGCGCTGACCGTGCTCTAGCTGAGCACGTGTAGCTTCGTCTAGATCTGATGCAAACTGTGCAAAAGCAGCGAGTTCACGGTATTGCGCAAGTGCGATACGGATACCACCGCCGAGCTTCTTAATGATTTTAGTTTGTGCGGCACCACCTACACGTGACACCGAGATACCTGGGTTCATCGCAGGGCGGATGCCTGAGTTGAATAAGTCGGTTTCGAGGAATATCTGGCCGTCGGTGATAGAGATCACGTTGGTCGGAACGAACGCTGATACGTCGCCCGCCTGAGTCTCAATGATCGGAAGTGCGGTCAGTGATCCTGTCTTGCCTTTTACTTCACCGTTTGTAAACGCTTCTACATAGTCGGCGCTTACGCGTGATGCTCGCTCGAGCAGACGTGAGTGCAAGTAGAAAACGTCACCAGGGTAAGCTTCACGGCCCGGTGGACGACGGAGGAGGAGTGAGATCTGACGGTAGGCTACCGCTTGCTTAGAAAGATCATCGTAAACGATAAGGGCGTCTTCACCGCGGTCACGGTAGTATTCACCCATCGTACAACCCGCGTATGGCGCAATAAACTGCATCGAAGCAGGATCGGACGCGGTTGCGGCAACGATGATTGTGTATTCTAGAGCGCCGTGTTCTTCAAGCTTCTTCACGACGTTCGCAACTGACGAAGCCTTCTGGCCGACAGCCACGTAGACACACTTAATGCCTTTGCCCTTTTGGTTAATAATCGTATCGATCGCTACAGCCGTCTTTCCAACCTGACGGTCGCCAATGATTAGCTCGCGCTGTCCGCGTCCAACTGGGGTCATGGCATCGATAGACTTGAGACCAGTTTGAATAGGTTGATCAACCGACTTACGTGCAATTACACCCGGTGCAATCTTCTCAACAGGCGCGGAAAGCTTCGCTTCAACCGGGCCCTTACCATCGATAGGTTTACCGAGCGCATCGACTACGCGGCCTTCCAACTCAGGACCCACTGGGACCTCTAGAATGCGCTGTGTGCATCGGCACGTTTGGCCTTCGGCCAGCGACAAGTAGTCGCCCAATACCACGGCGCCGACAGAGTCTCGCTCGAGGTTTAGTGCCATACCGTAGATGCCACCTTCGAATTCGATCATCTCACCGTACATCACGTCTGCGAGGCCGTGTATGCGGATAATACCGTCGGATACACTAACGATCGTGCCTTCGTTCTTCGATTGAACCGAGACGTCGAGGTTGTCGATGCGCTGCTTAATAATTTCGCTGATTTCTGAGGGATTCAGTTCTTGCATGCTTATATCCTAGATCCTGACGTGTTCAGGAATTTATTGATTCGGCTAGTTTCTTGAGTTTGCCTCGCACCGAGCTATCGATCACGGTATCACCGGCGCGAATAATCGCACCACCGATTAAGCTTGGGTCAACGTTGGCAACCAGTTTCACTTCACGGTTGAGGCTCTTCGTAAGCGCGGCGGCGAGCGCGTCCACTGTCGCGTCGTTCACCTCAAAGGCGGTAGTGACCATCGCGTCTACCGACTTTTCTTGCTGTGCTCGGAGAACTTCAAATAACTCAACTATCTCGGCGATCAATGTCAAGCGGCCGTGATAGGCGAGCACTTTAACGACATTCTGAGCCGCAGGCGTCAAGGCGTCACCAAAAAGTCCAATGAGCTTTTCAGCTTGTTCTTCGGCGGTAATTATCGGCGAAGATAGGAGCGTGGCAACTCGCTCGTCTTTGCAGACTGAGGCGATCTGACGCAGCATCTGCGACCAGCCCGCGAGGTCATTGCTCTCTACTGCGACTTGAAACACAGCCTTCGCGTAGGGCCGTGCGAGAGTTATTGGTTCTGCCATGTGTGAAACCTGGTTTTTAACCTAGTTGCACCGGAGGGAGTCCCCTCGCGGCGTTAGTTGCTTGCGCTTATTAGCGCTCGCATTCGACTGTTTTAGCCTCGCTTTGGCCGCTACGCGGCGAGAGGCGCGACAGCGCGCTGTTAGAGCTCAGCTGCAAGGCCTTTGAGTAGCTCTTCGTTAGCAGCTTGATCGATAGATCGTTGCAGAATCTTCTCGGCGCCGGCTATAGCGATTGTAGCAACCTGCTCACGCAGCGCTTCTTTCGCACGGTTAGCTTGCTGTTCGATTTCTGCATTGGCTGCGGCAATCATTCGCTCACCTTCGGCGCGTGCCTGATCCTTAGCTTCTTCTACAATCTGGTTAGCGCGACGCTTCGCTTGCTCAACTATTTCAGCAGCTTCTCGCTTCGCGATTTCCTTATCCGCACCGGCTTTTTCTTGTGCGGCGGCGAGATCAAGTTGCGCGCGTTCTGCCGCTTCGAGTCCGTCGATAATTTTCTTACGACGCTCTTCGAGCACAGCGACCAAAGGCGGCCAAACCACCTTCATGCAGAAGTAGGCAAAGAGTGCAAATGCAATGCTTTGACCAAGTACTGTTGCGTTTAAATTCATGCTTTCTCTCCTGTCTGGTTGGGTTTACCCCTACCGAGCTGCAGTTAATTAACCGAGGAAAGGATTAGCGAAGATGAACAGGAACGCGATACCAACACCGATGATGGAGATTACGTCCACGAACGCCGCAACGAGGAAGAACTGTGTTTGTAGCTTTGGGGCGAGCTCTGGTTGACGAGCCGAACCTTCGATCAACTTGCCGCCTAGGCTGCCGAACGCTACCGCGGTGCCAGCACCACAGATACCGAAGATAATTGCTGCCGCGAGTAGAGTCATTGCTTCAATGGTCATGTTTGTCTCCAAGTTTTACTTTCTTGTGGAACCTTCTGGCTCCGGGTTTCAGTGGTTTGGGTCTTACTTTTTTAGTGATCGACTTGATGCGCTTGGTTCAAATACACGATCGTGAGCATCATAAACAGGTAAGCCTGTAGCGTGATGACCAAGATGTGGAATACAGCCCAGGCAAAGTGCAAGGGAAGCTGATACCAACCGAGTAAGGCGATTACTAAGAAAATTACCTCGCCGGCAAACATGTTGCCGTAGAGTCGCAGCGCGAGTGACACAGGCTTAGCAAAAAATCCTGGGAGTTCGAGCAACAAGTTAAGCGGCGCTAAATACCACTTGGGGAATGGGTGCATTAAAAAGTCGTTAGCGAAGCCAAGAGGACCTTTCACTTTTAGGCTGTAGTAAATAACCATGATAAACACAGCGGTCGCAAAGCCTAATGTAATATTGATGTCTGTAGTTGGCACAGCTTTGAAGTAGAGGTGTGAGTCACCGGCAACGGTTTGCGCAAAGAGCGGTATCCAGTCCACAGGAACTAAATCCATCGCGTTCATCAGGAAGATCCAGCTAAACGTCGTGAGTGCCAGCGGTGCAACGAACTTGTTTTTGGCATGAAAAGCGCCTTCAACGCTTTCGATAACGAATTCAACAATCATCTCGACAAAATTTTGTACGCCGCCAGGGACGCCAGAGGTAACCTTGCGAGAGACGAGATAGTAGAAGGCCATAAACAGTACACCGAGGATCATTGAGATCAGCATGGTGTCGACGTTTATCGCCCAAAAACCCATCTGCGCTGCTTCTTCAGGCGTGTGGGCGAAGCCCCAATGGCCATCTAATTTGCCATAGGTAAGAAAGCCAAGGTGGTGAGATACATACTCGGTGCCGCTCGCGTAGAGGACGTCGCCGTTTGCTTCAGCCATAAGTCAGTCTTCTTTCAGTTTTCGTCGAATGTGTTGTTTGTGCTTTCGTCTTTCTTATCAGTCTTATCAGTGTCTATGTTTAGTTAGCCGATAGGCGCCATAAATACCCGCGCTGTGGACGACTAAAAACCCTGCAAAAACCCAAAGCGGAGCAAGTGGCTCAACGCCTGCGAAGGTCAGTGCAAACCCTGCTGCTATAAGACCAAGCTTGATAGCCTCTCCTTTAAAAACAGAGGCAATCATTTTTTCTGTTTCGCTAGCTCCGCGGTGCTGAAACGTCTTATACGCAAAATAAGCGCCGGGTACTGCGCTTATTAGCCCACCCAGAAACGCCGAGTAGGCGACTACGCCTTTATCTTCACCCGCTATAACCCCTACCAGTGCTGCAAAAAGTGCTGCGGCGGTAAACTGTAGAACAATCACTCGGGTAAAAGGTGGTGGCTTAATCGTCGTCACAGCCATTCTCTCCACTCTTTAAGCTTAAGCCTCAAGCCTTAAGCTTTTTAAGCGCTTTCCTCTCTCAATCTTTCTTTTCTGCTTCTGTTTTTATGTGAAAAACACTCGCGAATTAGTCTCGAAAGAGAGATGTTTAGGGCGAGATTAGGCCGAGTTAAAGCAAAACCAAGGCGCGCATTATAGGGAGATTAGAGGCTTCAAGCAACTAATCTGGGGAACCACATCATCTCTTATAGTTTATATACGGTTTATAGTTTTAGTAAATGACAGGTGGTTGTCATTTAATATGCGCAATGATTCCGTCGAGTTCATCTAAGCTATTGTATTTTAATACTAATTTTCCAGATCCTTTGGCGGAGTGCTGAACTATCACCTTTGCGCCTATTTTCTCCGCGAGCGTTTGTTCAAGCAGACGAATATCGGGATTTGTTGGCGTTGCTGTTTTTTTGCCAGGACCTGAGAGTAGGCGCCGCACCAGAGCCTCGGTCTGTCGCACCGAGAGACCGCCGCCGACTACGCTACGCGCAGCATGGGTTTGCTGCTCCTGAGGAAGCGCGAGCAATGCGCGAGCGTGACCCATCTCGATATCACCTCTTTCTAGCATCACCCGTGCGTCTAGGCTGAGGTTTATGAGCCGCATGAGGTTTGTGACCGTCGCGCGGGATTTACCAACTGCATCGGCAACCTGTTGCTGTGTTAATTCGAATTCATCCTGCAGCCGTTTCAGCGCAACCGCCTCTTCTATTGGATTTAGATTCTCACGCTGGATGTTCTCAATAAGCGACATGGCAATCGCTGCGTCGTCGGAAACAGGTTTAATGATGGCAGGAATTGAATCCAAACCAGCTAGCTGCGTCGCGCGCCAGCGGCGCTCTCCAGCTATGATTTCATAACGATCTGCTGATATCGGGCGAATGACAATCGGTTGCATCACACCTTGTTGCTTAATAGACGCAGCAAGTTCGGTCAGTGCGTCTTCATGCATATCCATGCGCGGTTGGTATTTGCCCCGCTGAATGAGATCAATTGGGATATGCCGCAGTTCACCATCGCGTGGTGCTTTTTCGGCCTGGGGAGCGGTACTAGACTTTCCAACTTCTCCGGCATCGTTTGCTTCAGTACCACCTAAAGCTGGTTTCGCCTTTTTTCCTGCCGAAAGGAGAAAATCCAACCCCTTACCCATTCTTTTACCTTCAGCCATTCTCGTCTCTTCTACTTTTCTTTAATTTCTCTGAACCCAGTTTCACTCGGGTGCGCTAACACTGGTATTTGCTGCACTCGCTTGATCACTACGGCGAAGTATTTCACCTGCGAGCGCTAAATAAGACACAGCTCCTCTGGAGCTTTTATCATATTTTAAAACTGGTAGTCCAAAACTAGGCGCTTCGGCAAGTCTTACGTTTCTAGGAACCACAGTGCGATAAACTGCATCACCGAAGTGTTTAAAGAGTTGACGGTTTACCTCAATTGTTAGTCTATTTCGAGGATCGTACATTGTGCGAATAATTCCTTCGATATGTAACGAAGGGTTTAGATGCTCGCGAATTGTGTCAACTGTGTCTATTAGCGCTGCTAACCCTTCAAGCGCATAGTATTCACACTGCATGGGAATAATGACTCCCTCTGCTGCAACTAACGCATTAATAGTTAGCATATTAAGCGAAGGAGGGCAGTCGATAATCATATAGTCGTAAGAGTGACTAATAGAGTCGAGAATCTCTTTGAGCTTATACTCTCTATCTTCCATACCGAAAAGCTGGGCTTCGGCGGCGACGAGATCGCCATTAGAGGGAAGGAGATCATAGCCAGCTTCCTCTGCGCGAGTGAGCACCCGGGTAACACCGACCTCACCAACAATAGCGTCGTAGAGCGATAGCTCAAGAGAAGACTTATCGATACCGCTACCCATAGTCGCGTTACCCTGTGGATCGAGATCGACAAGTAAGACATTGTTTCGGGTAGCTGATAACGAAGCAGCAAGGTTTACAGAGGTGGTTGTTTTACCTACCCCTCCTTTTTGGTTCGCTATCGCGAAAATCTTCGCCACTCTTATCACTCCTGGGCTTTTACTACTTTGGTTACTCTTTTTAGACTACCTTTCACTACCGATTAAAACCAAATGACGTTTTGACTCTATACCAGGAATGAGTAACTCAGTAATACGCTTTACTGCATAGACGCCGGTAGTCGCTTTGTTTGCTTCATTAAACACCTCAAGCTCGGCGATTTCTTGATGAGGATAGACCCCTTTCATCGCTAGCAACTGCGTTCCGACCGCTAAAGGTTTTTCGCTCATCTTAACTATAGAGGTTAGGCTTGAGAATGCACGGCATGTGATAAGCGAAAACTCTTTCTGGTATTTCTCAAAATATTCGTCAACACGTGCATTTACCACCTCAACGTTCTCAAGTTCGAGCGTTACTTTAACTTGAAAAAGGAATCTTGTTTTTTTGCCATTACTGTCAAGAAGGACAAAGTTTTTATCCGGGTTGACGATAGCTAACGGAATTCCTGGCAACCCTGCACCCGAACCTATATCTAAGATTTGATTACCTTCGATAAATGGAGAGACTGCTAAACTATCAAGTAAATGTAGTGGCACCATTTCCTGAATAGACGTAATACCAGAGAGATTAAAACGCTTATTCCATTTAACGATAAGATGTAGATAGTGTAAAAGCTTAGACTGAGCATCCGCGGGAATAGTGAGTTCAAGCTCACGTATTCCTTGCTCTAGCATCACCTCTAATCGATCTGTCATCACTCTGCCGCGAACGCTCAGCTAGCGCGGCGGACTGCCTCGTTATTTGTCGATTTATGCTTCTTTAAATATACAAGAATCAGCGAGATAGCGGCTGGTGTCATACCAGGAAGCCTTGAGGCACGACCTATATTTTCTGGTCTTGCAGCGATGAGTTTCTGCTTAAGTTCATTAGAAAGCCCCTGCATAGAAGAATAATCAAGATCATCAGGCAGCACCGACTCTTCATGTCTTTTAAGCTTTTCTATCTCATCTTGCTGTCTATCAATATAGCCTTGGTATTTAATGTGAATACTCACCTGCTCATCGACCTGTTTTAGGAGTTCGTCTTCAAGTGTCGGAGTGAGAGATCCCGTTAACCCTTCGATAGGGGTATGACTACAATAAGCTGCGAGAGATTTATCACTCTCTTTAAGCGCTTCGGTAAGACCTTCGTAGGTCACACGCGGGCGCGCTAGAAGATCGGCTAAGCTGTATTCACGCGACAGTGGTTTTTCTAAAAAGGCGTCGACTTTAGCCGCTTCTGGCGTGTTCGGCTGCAGCCATGTTTTTTTAAGCCATGTAAGTCGATGTTGAATATGCGCTTGCTTATCACTGTAGAAAGCCCAGCGTAGATCATCAACTATACCTAGTTCTCGTCCAATAGGGGTGAGTCGTTGGTCGGCATTGTCTTCGCGCAGCGTGAGTCTGTATTCGGCGCGGCTCGTGAACATGCGATAGGGTTCGTTGGTACCTAGTGAGATAAGATCATCTACCAGCACACCGAGATACGCTTGATCGCGGCGAGGACACCATGAGTCCTTTCCACGCGCGGCGAGCCCTGCATTAAGTCCCGCTAAAAGCCCCTGTGCAGCGGCTTCTTCGTAACCCGTTGTTCCATTAATCTGACCAGCAAAATACAACCCTTTGACGAATTTGGTTTCGAGAGAATACTTAAGATCTCGAGGATCAAAAAAATCGTATTCAATGGCATACCCTGGACGCGTTATTAACGCATTTTCGAAACCTTTTATTTTTCGAACCATCTCAACTTGAACATCGAAGGGTAGACTCGTCGATATTCCATTAGGGTATAGCTCATTAGTTGTGAGTCCCTCTGGCTCAACGAAAATTTGGTGAGAATTTTTGTCGGCAAAGCGCATAACTTTGTCTTCAATAGACGGGCAGTAACGCGGGCCTATACCTTCAATCACTCCGGTATACATAGGTGAACGGTCGAGTCCACCGCGGATTATGTCGTGACATGCTTCGTTTGTTGCTGTTATGAAGCAGTTGACCTGTTTTGGGTGATCAGCTGCGTTACCAAGATAGGACATCACGGGTAGCGGCTCATCGCCAGCCTGCTGTTGCATAACACTAAAATCAACTGAGCGGGAATCTATCCGCGGTGGCGTGCCTGTTTTGAGCCTGTTTACCCTAAATGGCAAGCTGCGGAGCCGGTTTGCTAAGGCTATTGAGGGCTGATCACCCGCGCGACCGCCTGAGCTACTTTCTAAACCAATATGAATCTTTCCGCCTAGAAATGTACCCGCCGTTAATACTACTTGATTCGCACGAATCAACACGCCCATTTGCGTGACGACACCCCTCACTTCGCCGTCTTCAATCAGGAGATCGTCGACTCCCTGCTGGAATAAGCTTAGGTTGGTCTGAGATTCTAAGATTTCGCGAATAGAAGCTTTGTAAAGCGTACGATCGGCCTGCGCGCGTGTTGCTCGCACGGCAGGGCCCTTGCTTGCATTCAGAACGCGGAATTGGATACCCGCTTTGTCCGTTGCTATTGCCATAGCGCCGCCGAGGGCATCAATTTCTTTAACGAGGTGACTCTTACCGATACCGCCGATGGCTGGGTTACAGGACATCTGACCTAGCGTGTCGATACTATGAGTTATTAGCATCGTGGCCACACCCTGACGCGCAGCGGCAAGCGCCGCCTCTGTTCCAGCATGACCACCGCCGATGACTATTACATCGAACTGCGTTGGATATTCCATTGTTTTCAGGGGCGTAGTCGTCATAAGAGCCTCTAAAATGACTGTTCGCTGTTTTAGGGTGGAGAAGTATATAGAATTCAGCGTAGTAGTGAATTGCTTTATTGGGTCTTTACTAAAAAACACTCTTTTTTTACTAACTTATTTTTTCAACACACAAGTCGTAATGAACATTGATCGCTATGTGAGTAGTAATAGTGTTTATACTGATGAATATAGTAAACAGGTTTTCTGTGGCTAAGTCTATTTATTGTATGAAAAACAGTATTTTATAACTCACTTATCTGTGTGGCTAGGGTGTGATTAAGAGGCGTTAAAGCTCTGGATCGATGGGGATAAAATTCAAGCTCATGGGGAGCAAGTAAACTTATCCTTTTTTGTACACAGGTTTTTACTCACTTTCATATCGGTTACTAATAGCTAATCACTCTTCGCGCTTAGGTTATCCACTGTTTGAGAGTAAAGGTTAACTTGTAGATAGCCACTGGGTTAAGTGTGGATAGAATGTTGATAATTTCTAGAGTGGGTTTTGCTACTTACCAACGCAGAAATTTGAGAAAATTTCGCCAAGCAGGTCATCACTTGTAATCTGTCCGGTAATTTTACCTAGTTCGTTTTGGGCAAGCCGTAAGTCTTCAGCAGCGAGTTCAAAAGGCACACTATCAACTAAACACCGTTCAGCGGATTTGATGAGTGTACTAGCCGTTCTAAGAGCAATAAGATGACGCTCGCGGGCGACAAAAGCTCCCTCAATCATCGAGTTAAAACCTATCGACTCTTTTAACGCTTCGCGAAGTCCATCGATTCCGTCGTTAAGTTTGGCGCTCAGAGTGATTGTATCGAGCTTATCCGGGACCCCATCGACTGTTTGTAATGATGCGGGAACTGTTAGAGTGCCTCTGCCTACGACAGCGTCGGGTGTTAGGTCGGCTTTATTAAAGACAACAAGAGTTTTCGCGAAAAGAGTCGGTTCGTCTAACAGCAAATTTGGTATAAGACTCAGTGATAATTCTTGTAGACTGTGCTCGCTCAGCGTCTCTTTATATAACGCGCTTGCCGAGCTATCTATAACCAATATAACTTTGTCGCTTTTGCGTACTGCGTCTGCCGCTCGTCGAATACCTTCTTGTTCGACAACATCCTCACTCAGTCTGAGGCCAGCAGTATCTGTAATGTGTACAGGCATCCCTTCTATTTGCAACTGCTCAGAGAGAAGATCGCGAGTGGTACCCGCGATAGAGGTAACTATTGCTGAGTCATTACCCAAAAGTGCATTAAGAAGGCTAGACTTACCGGCGTTAGGTTCCCCTGCAATAACTACCTGCATGCCTTCTTTCAGCAACATTCCCTTGTTTGCTTGTGACAACGCGAGAGTGAGCGACTCACTTATTTCCCGCAGACCCTCTTTTACGCGGGACTCGGTTATTATATCGATATCTTCATCACTGAAATCGATTGCAGCTTCAATATTCACTCGAATTTTTGTCAGTTCTGCAACAAGATGATTAACCTTATTTGAAAATTCTCCGCTAAGCGTGCGCAGCGCCGATCGCGCTGCTTGCGCTGAATTGGCATCAATCAGATCTGCGATCGCCTCAGCTTGAACAAGGTCTATTTTGTTGTTCAAAAATGCGCGCTCAGAAAACTCCCCGGGATTTGCGAGTCTTGCGCCTAAGTTTAGAACTCGATCTAGAATTAGTTTCTGTACACTAAGACCCCCGTGGCCCTGAAGCTCAAGAACGTCTTCACCAGTAAATGACGCTGGGCCTTTGAAAAAGAGCGCTATTCCTTCGTCGATTATGTCGTCGTTAGCATCTTTAAACTTAGAGAGGTGCGCGGTCCTTGGTGTTGGAGCGAAGGCTAGAATAGACTTTGCAATAGACGCCGCACCAGGTCCGGAAACCCGCACGACACAGATCCCGCTCTTACCCGGTGCTGTAGCAAGCGCTGCGATCGTATCAGTGGTGAGTGCGTTCACTTGATCCCTTATTCAAGCGACGATTGCAAAAATCGCTATGCTTTTTTCGCTTCATACTGTGCTTCAATTTTACGGGTGATATACCACTGCTGAATAATACCGAGTGCCGCATTGGTGAACCAATAGAGGACAAGTCCGGCGGGGAACCAGAGGAAGATACCGGTCATCATAATTGGCATAAGCTTCATCACTTTGGCCTGCATGGGATCAGCCGGCGCAGGGCTTAGTGAGGTTTGCAAATACATTGTGCCACCCATTAGCAGTGGCAGGATGAAATAAGGGTCTTTGACGCTAAGGTCGGTTAACCAGAGCATAAAGGGCGCATGCCGCAATTCGACGCTTTCGAGGAGAACCCAATAAAGCGCGATAAATACCGGCATTTGCACGAGCATAGGCAGACAACCACCAAAAGGATTGATCTTCTCTTTTTTGTATAGCTCCATCGTAGCTTGCTGCATTTTCATTCGGTCGTCGCCGTAGTTTTCTTTCAGCTTCTGCATCTTAGGCATGATGCGGCGCATCCCTGCCATCGAGCGATACTGGGTTTCCGAAAGCTTGTAGAAAAGTGCCTTAACGCTGACGGTCAGCAAAATTATTGAGAAACCGTAGTTGCCAATAAATTGATTGATCTGTGTGAGTAGCCAGTAAATGGGTGCGGCTAAAAACCACAGGAAGCTGTAATCTATAGTGAGATCTAGATTCTCTGAGATTTCTGCTAATTTATATTGATCCTTAGGCCCCGCGTAAAAACGCGTTGAGTAAGTTGCAGTTTGACCTTGAGGAACAGTAATTGCATCACTGGTAAATTCACCAAAATAGAGACCCGCGTTATTCTTACGTGTTGTGAAATTATTCTGCGACGCATCGTTTGGAATCCAAGCGCTTATAAAGTAATGCTGGCTAAAGGCAATCCAACCGCCGGTTGTTGTGTTTGTGTTCGCGCCGTCTTCATCGATATCGTTGAATTCTATTTCATAATAGGGATCATCAAGCGAAGTAGAGACAAAGCCTAAATAGGTACGCCCGAAGCCGCCGGCATTACTTGGATCGTCGAAGTTGCTGCGTTTGATTTGACCAAAGGCGTTTGCGCGCCATTCTGAAGCCGACTGGTTGTTTATCAGGTATGAGACATCAATTACATAACTGTCTTTGGCGAAACTGAAGCGTTTGGTTATATCGACGCCTTCGCTTGTTGTGAATGTTAGATCAACGTCTAGGGTTTGTTGATCGGCGCCCATAACATAGTCTGTTTTTTCGACGCGGTACCGCGCTCGGCTGTCACTATCAATCCCATCGCGCCCTATTAATCCGCTTGGTGCTGTGTAAGTTTGGCCTTCAGCGTTGCTAAGTATTACGAAGGGGTCTGAGTTAGGTTCGAGCGCTTTAAGGTATTTGGGCAAAGCGAGGTATTCAATGTCTCCACCCACCGTGTTTATGCTAAGAACAAAAGTATCTGTCGTTACTTTGATAAGTGTTTCTGGTGCCGCTGTGGTTTGCTCGGCGCGTGGTTGGCCGGGGAGGCTTGGCACGTCGCCGCTGACAACAGGTTCGCTAGCAGTTAAAGCAGTTACCGCTGGGACGTCGTTCTGCGCTATCTTTGGTAATTGGCTTTGTGTGACAGTGTCGATGTCGCTCGCTTGTTCGATTGTCTGTGGGTAGTCTTCCTGCCACTGAAGTAGCATCAAATAGGTGACTAAAGCGAGTGCGGTATAAAGGCCTAAACGTATAAAGTTCATTAGAGTCTACTTGTTTTTTGTTTGGTAAGTGTTGGTTCCGTCTTTAGTGCCTTTGGTCGGCGGAACTGGGTCGAAACCCCCTTCGTGCCAAGGGTGGCATTTACCCAGTCGTTTTATCCCTAAATAGGACCCCTTAATTGCCCCATGAAGCGCGATAGCTTCGGCTGTGTACTGTGAGCAGGTTGGTACGAAGCGGCATTGCCGACCTATGAACGGGCTCAGTGTTAATTGATAAACTCGTATGAGTAGTAAGAACAGAGGGCTTAGTAGTGTGTTCGCTATCCTTTCGATAAGACGCATTAGTTACTGAGTCTCTTTTTATCTTTCATCTCGCGTAGGATTAATTCGTCTATCAGTCGATCTATCATTTTGCGCAGTTCAAGAGGCGCTAGTTTATCAGCATCCTTGCGCGCGAGCACGACTATATCGATCAGGGGGATTTCTGACTGTCGAAGTCTAAAGGATTCTCGCAGAACTCGTTTTAACCTATTTCGCTGAACGGCTTTGGAGACGTGTTTTTTAGCTATTACGAGGCCGAGTCTAGGGCGTCTGGCCTGTGAGGCTGTTGCCAAGAGGAGGAATTGCTTCGTCGAGACTTTGTAGCGAGCGTTATCGAAGACCGGTTTGTAATCTTTCGGGCTCAGTAGCCGAGCGGTCTTTGGAAATGCGTTCTCGGACACTTAAGTACGAGTGCGGTTAGTAGGGACGGGGCCCAAATAACGTCGCACTCTACCCTCTACTTTTTGTCTTTACGCGGATAGCTTGGCGCGGCCTTTAGCGCGACGACGGTTGATGACAGCGCGTCCGCCTTTTGTAGCCATGCGAGCTCGAAAGCCGTGAGTACGTGCGCGCTTGAGTACGCTTGGTTGAAATGTTCTTTTCATGACTTACACCTAGATAATGAGTGACCTTGGAACTAAAGTAGTACTAATAAGGTTCCGCCGTAAAGCCTGAACCGACTACCCTTTCACAAAGGGACGCGAATAGTAGAGGGTTTACGGCAAAGATGCAATGCCTTGTATTGCGAAAAAACCCTTAATTCAAAGCACCTACGTCAGATGCTTCTTTCACTTCCTTTCTTTCAAGCGGCGGATTAACGCGGCGTTTTGGACAGTTTCTGCAGTAAGTTTTGATGCTTGAGTGAGCTTAGAGAAATTATTCACAGTGAGCCATAGCTTAATCACAGGTTATCCACAGATAACTTACCCACAGGGTAAATCAAATTCGTGTGTAATTTTACTGTTGAAACTGGTTTTTTATATTAATAATTCTATAGGTTGTTGATAATAAAGTTTTTATTATTAAATTACCTAGGTGGATAAAATTCTCTCACCGGTGGATAACTTTTAAATGACCCGCTACACTCACTGCTCATAAAAGCAACGAAGCCCCGTTATAAGCGGCGGCTAATAATAAAAGTGCCAGAAAGCCTTGTTAACTGTAGATGCAAAGAGCGACAGGGCAGTTGCGCGATAGGATAAAAAATAGTGTCATCCGATAGCTTTGAACGTGCTCCGCGCGCAGACCTCACGTATTCCGCAGAGCAAACAGCGGTGTCGCCGACTATCCCGACTAACACAGCTTCTGAAGACCCTGCGTTCGGCTCTTTAGAAGCCCGGAATATAGAAGC
>JAFMKB010000010.1 GCA_017853205.1 Gammaproteobacteria bacterium | reverse complement strand
CCGATCGAATATTTCTCTATCGAACTCACCTTCCCAGTTAGCTACTGCAGTGGCTACCGACAAGTCTCCGCAAATATTTACCGATGTACGGAGCATATCGAGTGGTCGGTCAAACGGCAAAATGAAGCCGATGACGATCGCTATTTGCTCTGGCGTGATGCCGATTGCTCCCATCACGGCGGCCATCAAAAAGAGTGATGCGCCGGGTACGCCAGCCGTACCTATCGATACGAGTGTTGTAGAGCCAGCAACGATCGCATAATCAGCAAGCGAGAGGTCTATGCCAAACGCCTGTGCGGCGAACACCGAGACAATGCCAACGTAGAGCGTAGTGCCATCCATGTTAATAGTCGCACCCAATGGTAAAACTGTCGAAGCAACAACTGGTTTAATACCCAAGTTATCCTCAGCGACCGACATCGATACCGGCAGCGTTGCGGAGCTAGACGAGGTTGAAAAAGCCACTAACAGAGCATCCCGTGCACCTTTAAAGAATTTAACAGGAGACAAGCCTAGGGTGAGTTTAACAATCCCAATCCCATGGACGACTATGACATGAATTAAGCAGGCAAGGACTACCGCGAGCGCGAGCGTCAATACATCTAGGAGCGCGGCAACTCCCTGTGTGCCGGCAACCGCTGCGATTAGAGCAAACACACCGAATGGCGCTACCTCCATCACCCAATGCGTGATTCGGAGCATCATTTCGCTACTCGAATCCATCAAATCAGCGACAGGCTTTCCCTTCTCACCGATAGTAAGCACGCTGACACCAACCAATAAGGCAAAAAAGATAATGGCGAGAATATTTCCTTCAGCCAAGGCTGCGATGGGGTTAGATGGCACAATGCTCAGCAATCGCTCTGATAGCGGAATAGCCTCTTGTACGGCGGTTGGCGCTGCTGCTGATAAGTCTACGCCGACACCTGGCTGCAATACCGCCGCCAACACGAGACCAATGACGATAGCAGCGAGCGTGGTGAGCATATAGACAGCAAGAGTCTTAGCACCAAGTGATCCTAACTTTGCTGGATCGCCCATCGCCACGACCCCAGAAACCAAGGTTACAAAGACAAGCGGCACCACAACCATGCGTATAAGGCGTACGAAAAGGTCTCCGAGCCAGCTTATAGTCGATGCGCCCGGGCCCCAGATCATCCCAACAATAACGCCAAGAATCAGTGCGAGGAGGATGCGTTTCCAGAGCGCGATTGCGAACCAAGTTTTTAGCATGGGTATCTACCTAATCTTATTTGTCAGTGTTGGCGTTATTATAGGCGATCTGCCGCTGTCGCGAAGAGAAGGTGTTCGCGGAAATTCCTCCAACCTTGTTCAAGGATCTAGGAATCACTACCATAGCGCGCTTTAGCGGCGATCTGTCTTTGATGAAAGATTAAAGCTCAATTTTTAAGATGCTAACTTAGCGCGTTTAAGCGCCAAAATCGATAACGGGAATATTTATGTCAGACTGGGTCCAAGGAACGGTAATCGAGAACATTCATTGGACGCAGAATCTTTTCTCGCTACGCATCAATGCGCCAGTCGACAATTTCAAAGCAGGACAATTTACTAGCTTGGGCCTGGACATAGACGGAGAACGCACCGCCCGCCCCTACTCTTTTTTAAGTGCTCCTGGCGAGCAGCCTCTTGAGTTTTTCTTTTATACGGCGACAGATGGCATACTCTCAAATGCAATGGTTGCACTTCAAACTGGCGACACCATATTCGTCAAGCGCGAAGCTAATGGTTTCTTTACTCTGGATGAAGTACCAAGCGCAAAGGCACTGTGGCTGCTAGGCACCGGCACAGGGGTGGCGCCTTATTTTTCGATGCTCAAAACTGCAGAGCCTTGGCAACGCTTCGAGCGCGTCGTCCTCGTGCATGCGGTGCGGCAGCAGTCAGATCTTCGCTACCAAGAGCTCATCGAAGAGCTTAAGCAAGCCCATGGTGAACGCTTTATCTTCCAAGCATTCGTCAGCCGCGAGGACGTGGAGGGCACTATCAGAGGGCGCATACCAGAAGCGATAAGCAATGGTGAACTAGAACGAAATACCGGAATAAAAATCACTGCCAACGACTCTCAGCTTATGCTCTGCGGAAACCCTGAGATGGTCAGCGATACAACCGAAGCACTCAAAGCACGCGGATTGACCAAGAATAGACGACGTACGCCCGGTCAGATCACCGTCGAAAAATATTGGTAAGCAGTGCGTGGATTATGACTTTACGACTTCTCAGCGGTATGTCGTTATCGTATTTTGATTCAGAAGAATTCAGAACTCATACTCGAGTAGCAATCTGTAGGTGGAATTGGGGCTCTTACTGCTTACGCCCGCTATAACGCCAAACTCCCAACTAAGACTCTTCCGAGCACCTAAATTTGTGGCCCCGATTAAAACAGGGCCAATGCCTACCGTGTCTTGTCCCAAATAAAACTCGAGTGCTGGTTCGAATAGCCTCGACTGACGGTATCTCGCCTGAAGACCGAATGCAGTCTCAAACTCACCCTCAATAGCATCTCCCCATTCCTGAATAGCGAATAAATTCGCCGTTGTGCTCCATCTGCCAAATTCTTTCTCAATCAAAAGCCCCACCGAAAGCTCATCCGGCGTACGCTCCATACCGTGCTCTATTTCGAAAACCAACCCCCAATCAGCAGAGTACTCACCCTGTTCTGTTAGTTGCCACTTTAGTTCGAATTCTACGGCACTTAATTGGAAACCATTCTGTTGAGTTTTTGAACCAACTAACTTGGCTTCACCGAAAAGCGACTGCCCCCAGGCAGAACCAATAGACAATTGATGAACGTGCTCAGGTAATGAATTTGTTGCAGGCAAATTTTGAAAAAAGGAACGAAATTCGAGCTCCTTCTCCATTGCATCCACATAAGGGTGGTACACCTTGTCAATGACGCTACCATCCGCAAAGGCTAGATTAATGCTCGCAACGCTCAACAAGAAAAGTGAAGATAGTCTCCTTATCAGGGACAATAGAGTCTTTCGTTTCTGGAAAGTATTGACCAGATACCTCATCAGAATCGTCCCTGCTAAATTTGCGACGCTTCGTCGTGCCAGGTTGACCACGCTAGCCGACTAATCGGGCTTATAATGACGAAAAAAAGTCCGAGTAAATAGGCAGACACCTGCATAATCGACGGGGTAGCCTCATATCCTATAAGCGCGTAAGCCAGCTGCCCCAAGACCGAAGACTCACTTAGTAGACCACTTGAATCCCACGCTGTAGGCGTAAAAGGTAGCCAATCCGCCTGATTTAGAAGCAAGATAGCTTGCGAGGCCATATTGCCAGCAGTGAGTGAGAGTAATAGAACGCAGGCTTTCAATGAGTTCTCTATTGATAGCCCTGTTAATGCATAGTAAAGCAAAACACCGGTGCTTACACCGATACCTGCGCCGACAACCCCGCCATAAAAAATAGGTAGTCCCGCTTGCCCTTGACCTAGAATGCCGCCACCGAACTGCATTATCTCTGAACCTTCACGCAAAATCGCAAGCGTGACAACCACCACCATACAGAAAATTAATCCGAGTGACCGATGATTGAGGTGAGCTACTGACCTCTTTACAGGAAATAACCAAGCAAATAATACGAGTAAAAAACAACTCGCTGAGTGAATGCTTGCATTGGTAATTTCGAGACCAACATAGTCAAATGAATTGGAAATTCGGCTGAAATTATTAGAAAAAATCCACGCGAGAAAAACGCCCGCGATGATACTTGTGACAACCCAGTTTCGTCGGGATAAGACCCTCTCACCGCTCGCTAGATTTAGGTAGCGGACAAAAGCGAGGAGCAGGCTTAAAATTAACGCTGCCTCCAATATCTCTTGCAGCACTAATACAACCGCATTGAGAAACATACGCTACCCCTTATAATTTTTATTTGGCGACAACTACCCCTTGAGCAGTCTTTGGATAGAATTCCCCAAAAAAGGGGTATTCGCCTACTTCAAGCGGACCAATAAAAATAACCGTCTGACTATGAGCCGCGATCACTTTCTCACGGTTTAACTCGAAACTTTCGAATTCTTCAGGCGTCGGATCTTCATTAATTACTCGAATTTTTACTTTTTGATTGGCAGGAATTATAAGCGTAGACGGAAAAAATAAATGGTCTCGAATACGTAGCTCAACCTCTAAAGTCTCAGCTTTTGCTAATTCGGTAACAAAACTAAGAGCAATCAGCAAAGACAGTACAATCAACATCGGACCAGTGTTTTTAGTCATACTAAGCATCGCCGACTCGCTCATCTCTCATTCCATGATTCACTATTTTTTCGGATGGAAACTCAACTATAAAGGCAGTCCCATGGCCAAATCTAGAGGATGAGACCTTGACCGAGGCGCCATGCAGATCAGCAACGTGTCGAACAATGGCAAGGCCAAGCCCACAGCCCGGAACTGTGACTTCCTGGTTGCCAGAGAGACGCGTAAAGCGATCAAAAATACGCTCTCTGTCATCTGGTGCTATCCCGACTCCGTCGTCTTCAACAGAGAGAATCACATTATCGTGTTTCCGAGACAACGCGACTAAAATTTGCCCACCATTGGGGGTATATCGGCTCGCATTGACGAGCAAATTAGTCAATAGTGTTTCGAGTGCAAAGAATTCTCCATGTATGGTAAGGGCTTCCTTTTCTCTCTCTACTTCGCTCTCCAACGATATCTGCTGATCTTTTTTCTCAAACTCAGGATAGAGTCTTGCAACGACATCCTGAGCAAGGTCAAGTAAATTGACTGATTTTCCCTTGGCGTCAAATTGATCTGGAGAACTGCGATAGAGAGCCAAAAGCTGCTCGATAAGGTGCTGCATTCTATCTATGCCTTGTTGCAGCTCATTATAAGCATCACCCTTAGCATCAACAGTGCCGGCAAAATTATGCAGCTGAATTTTGAGGGCGCTAATGGGGGTCCTTAACTCATGTGCCGCGTCCGCAGAAAAACTTTTCTCGCGATTCATTGCAGATTCAAGTCTTGCGACAAACCCATTTATCGAAGCAATAACTTGATCGAGCTCGAGTATCGAGTCGCCAAAATCGATTGGTAAAAGATCATTTGCTGGCTTCGACTTTAATGCGAACGACAATTTTTGCAAAGGCGCGAGTCCTTTACTCACAAAAAACCAAACCAGAATGCCGACAAGAGGGATGCCAAGTAGCAGAGGAGCGACTGACTGCAGCACAACATTCTCAGCTAGCACAAACCTCAAATCCGTTCGTTCAGCGATGAACACCCATTTTTCATGTGATCTATCGTATTTCGCCAGTGTACGCCAACGGTAGCTACTAAAATTAGCGTAATCATAACCCTCGCTAAATTGGTGTAATGCTTGGACCGGTGCGTTTGCTGAGGCAGCTAGCAATTTATCGTTCTGCCATATCTGAAAGGCTAAATCTTCGCCGAGTTGCATCGACCTCAACCGCTCATCACTTACATCTAAATTTGACACAAGCAAAGCGAGATCTAGCATTTGATTATCGAACAACGCATCTGCCTCGCGCATGCTCGATTGGTAGCCTTGAACAGCTGCGACAAAATTGAACAAGGTAAGAAGCGACACAATGCTTGTCGCGAGGAATAAACGAATAGACTTCACTACAAATCGCTCGGTCTAGCAACGTCGTCTTGTACTACTTTATAACCAACACCGCGAATAGTCTTGATAAAGTCGTTACCTAGCTTTTTACGAAGATGATGGATGTGTACCTCGAGTGCATTGCTGCTTACCTCTTCACCCCAAGAGTAAAGTCGCTGTTCGAGCGCGGCTCGCGTTTGTACCCTTCCCGCATTCTCGAGCAACGTTTTGAGCAACATGTATTCGCGACGTGCTAATTCAAGCGGTGTACCATCGAGGCTAACACTCTGCTTCAGAGTATCTAAAACTATCCCACCAACACTGATCTCAGACGTTTTAATACTTGCGAGTCTCCTTTCCAAAACCCGAAGCCTGGCGAGGAGTTCGCTCATTTCAAACGGCTTTGCAAGATAATCATCTGCGCCACTGTCAAGGCCTGCTACTTTATCCTCGACGCTGTCGCGCGCAGTCAATAACAAAACCGGCAAGTCAGTATCATTCTGCCTGAGCTGTTTCAGTACGCTTATGCCATCGATATCTGGCAACCCAATATCTAGAACGACGATGTCCGGGCGCTCGGCCTTAATTGCCGTTAACGCAAACTCTCCGTTTTCAACGTGATTCACCGAGTAGCCGGATTTCTGTAGTGCTTGCCGCAATCCTGTAGCTAAAGGCTTGTCGTCTTCTACGAGTAAGAGTTGCATCTTATGCCCATCAATGTGTTTATTGCGCTTCCCGAACCGCTTTAAGAGCAAGTTGTATTTCTGCTTGGCGACCTTTGTCTGCTATTTCGCGACCAGGGCGAGGCGACGCTGCCTGCGCTCGCAAGTAATATTCCTCCGCCTTAGAATAGTCTTTTTTGTCAGCTAAAAAATTAGCATAGAAAAAGTTTGTGTCGATACCTGTCGGGTAATTCTCGACACCTTGACGAAGAAGTCTCTCTGCTTTCTTGGAATCTCCAAAGCCGATAGGCCAGCTAGGAACAGAATGATAGAGAATACCTAAACTTGTATAAGCTGAGCTGTCTAGAGCCTCGGCATCAATTTCCATTGCTGCCTCAAATTCGGCTTTGGCTGCCTTTGCTAAACCCAACGCTCCGAGTCCTCCCTTGGCTCCTGCATAGCTGGATTTGACTATCGCGCTCCAAATTAAAAGTTCTGCACTTTCTTCGTTAGATTCTATTAATGCCTCAGATTTGGCGACAAGATTTTCAAATGCCTCTAGTTTTTCATCACCTTCTAACAAGTAATTCACCTCAGCCCAGCGCAACTCAATGTATTCGACATCTTCGGCGATATCGGCAAAAGCACCTCCAGCTAAAGCGAGCGAGGTTATGATTGTTATCAAAAAATATCTACGCATTGAAAGAGTCTCCATTAATAACTAAGGGCGCAAAACAGGCGCTCAACCTCTCGCATGTTGCTTGATTTTATGTAAATTTTTGCTAAGGGCTGATCCAACTACCCGAGGCAGTAACGCGTTGAGCCGCACAAATAATTTCTCCGGCCAGCCAAGATATCTCAGGACAGAATTATCTTCGAGCATAGCGACTATCTGATCAGCTACCAGCTCTGGATTATCGGATTTGTTACCTAGATCCTTATTTAACGCATTCACTCTATCGTCATTCAATTTAGTTTTTGTCGCTCTTGGCGCAATATAAGCAACGCGGATTGACGTGTCCGCAAGCTCTCTTGATAGCGCTTCGGTAAATCGCATAAGACCCGCTTTAGTTGCACAATATGCGGTAAAACCTGGATGGCCGATACTGCCAAAAATCGATCCGACATTAAGTATCACGGCCTCTTCTCGACTCGTCAGTTCGTCGAGCAGAAGACGAGTAAGCAAGATGGGAGCAGTAAGATTAATCGCAATCATTTTTTCTAGAAGCCCAACCTGTTGCTGCGCGAAAAGTGCAAAATCGAGTATTCCAGCCAAATTAACAATACCATCTATCCCGCCTACTTCACTACATGCGCTAACGATAGCTGCACGCCCTTCCTCAGAGGAGACATCGGCACAAACGATTGCGTGATTACCATCTAACTCGGCTTTTAGATCGGCGAGTGGATCGGGGAGATAACAGCTGAGTACTAATCGGGCACCGGCTGCGTTAAGTCTTTGCGCAACAAGCCTCCCAATACCTCCTGTCGCACCCGTCAACAGGAGCGTCTTTCCCTTCAAATTCATAGTTTAAATCCTTATGACTACCTACGCGTTATAGCTAGTTTACAGCCATTTTCGGAATGCCATGATCGCTATTAAGCGAGCGGAATATGTCACCGTAGAGTTTATAAAATACCTTGCATGAAAGAATAATCGCTTCCTGGTCTTTTCTACTCTCTATTTTATTCATTAAATTTTCAAAAAAGGCGACATGGCCCTGATCAAGAGAACCATGGGAGATCAGATAGCTAAACGCGTTTGGAGGTAAGCCTAGTGTCGACTTCACAGCGCCCGCAACCTTGTCTGCGAGATTTATGCTCGTACCTTCCAAAACATGGACCATGCCGAAGAAGCCCAATGGATTAACGCGCTGAATCATATCATAGGCATAGGCAACCATTACCTCTGTTGCTACAGAAGGGCGACTGTCGCGTACAAACTCCTTGTCAAATCCGCAGGCAGCTATATCGTTTAGCACCCATTCTTGATGACCAATTTCCTCTTCGATATATTCCGCGAGAGCCACACGCACCCATTCTTTGTCCTCTGGGAGCCTTGACCCCGCTGCCATCATCAAAGGAACGGTATGTTTAACATGGTGGTAAGCCTGAGCAAGAAATGCGATATAATGATCCTTAGTGATCTCTCCTTTAAACACCTTTTCTATTATCGGCGCCGACAGGAGGTGCTGACGTTCCTCCTCTGTTTGCTCCACTAATTCTTCAAAAAATGGCATCTTTACCTCTCCCAGTAATTAGCTTATTGAGGTTCTAGCAAGCGTGTATTGCTTGCATAGAGAGTCTCAATTTCCTTCGCAAATTTATTAACAATAGCTTCTCGTCTCGGTCGACCATTGTCGGTCATGAGGGTCGGGTCTTGTTGAAGTGACTCAGCCAAAAGATGCCATGATTGAACTCGCGCATAATCTGGCAACTGCGTATTAACCTGCGTAATCCATTCTTCAATGCGACTGTTCACCTCGACTGAATCTAATCTCTCCTCATTTCTAGCCCATACAAGTGCAACGCAATATGGCCTAGCATCGCCAAGTAATATCACCTCAGTAAGTAGCGAATTAGCTAACAATTCACTCTCGACCCACTCGGGCGAGATATTACGACCATAGCTGGATATCAACAGATTTTTTTTACGACCTTCTATATGCAAGAACCCGGCGGCATCAAAATACCCCAAATCACCGGTTTCGATTCGATCGAGGTACCAGCTTGTAGGGTCGTTGACATAACCAAGCATTACATTGCCTGAGACAATAATTTCTCCCTGCTCCACCGTAATTTCCAATCCAGGTAACGGGCGCCCGCAACTGCCGGCCGAATGCGCCGCAGCGGCGTTAAGACTTACAACCGATGCGCATTCAGAGAGCCCATAGCCTTCGAAAGCAGGAATCCCCACATTGTGAGCCGCTTGCAATAACTTGTTGGACACCTTACTCCCGCCGACCGCAACAAATAGCAGCGAAGAAGGCGCCTGCCAGCCTTGCGACACAGCACTTACTAAAAACTGCAAAAGCTGTGGAATCAGAATCATCGACTGAGGTTTGATTTGACTGATTAATTGAAGAAGCTTTTGTGGTTCAGCTAGCATGCTCCCTCGAAAACCTAATTCTTCTTGCGAAGGAATAAGCACCTCACCACCAATTAGCAGAGGCGCATACAATCCAGCTACATTCTCGAGCAAGGTACTCAGTGGTAAAACACATAGATGCCTTGGCTTCTTGATCGCGACGACATCAGCCAAAGTTTGTGCTTGGCGCAATAACTGCGAATAACTCAAGCAAACGCCTTTTGGCTTACCAGTAGAACCCGAAGTGAACGTAATTTTCCCAGTATTTTCGGGCATTTGGAGGCCATTAATGGCGTCGGTTCGCTCTTCTTGCTGAAAAAAATCGATGTTGGCAACAATGCCAACAAGGCTTTCTACCCTAACGCCTGAAAATTCGCAGGCAGTATCTATAGCGACAGCCTGAAGCGCGCAAGTTTCAACAACGTGATCTCGCTGTTTGTCAGAGAAAAATGTTGGAATCGGGACAAGACAAACACCCCCAAGGAGGCACGCCAAATCAACTGTAACCCAGCCGACACTATTTTCAGCTAATAGCCCGATACGCGAAAGATTCGCTTCTTTAAGTTTGGCCGCAAGCGCGTGTGCATTTGCTAGAAGTTCGCGTCCACTTATAGAATTAGTGCCATCACTTAGGACAGAATTTTCCGAAAAACTTAAATTCATTGAGCCAATCGCCCACCAGGCACCGCATAGGCCGCCAATTGATCGGTCATGACAGCTATCGAGCCAGCATAATACTGCTTAATTGACGCGAACAGTGCTCTCTGGCGAATGCTTTCATTAGCGCTGCTTAGCGGTGCAGCAACCACGCGCGGCTGATACTCGTAATAGCTTCCCCAGCGGTCTCGCTCTGCTTCATCTAGGAAGGATTCATCAGCATCGCCTAATACACTATGCGAGAGTCCTAACCGCTGCAAACTTCTAAGCAGAGGCCCCGTTGCAGTGAACACCATCCATTGGATTCCTAATTCTTGAAGAACCGAAGCTAGAACAATATAAAACAATCGACTCGAAGCAATATGCTCACCACAAAAACTAGAGCCCGCAAGATTGCCAACCTCAGCAATCTGTCCGCGGGTTATTGCAACGCCAAATCTTTCACTCATAAGCATCTCAACCGATGAAGGGAGATACCGCTCAAGAAATAGAGGGTTTTTGTCCACTGCGAAAGCGACACCAGCGCAGGTAGATAGACGGCCTTGATGACTTAAAGCGATCAGCCAGGGCATGTATTCGCTATGTCGCGCGCCATAACTTTCGAAAAATTGCTGATCGATGAACCTTTCGATGTCATCCCGACCTCTCTGGCCGGCGGAAAATAAAGAGAAGACTGGCAGATCGGCACTTATTTTTTGCGAAGCTACGTCGTGGAGTTTCGATACAATTGGCTGCGCTGAATGTGATCGATCAGGACGCGTAATAGCTAAAGATTGCTGGCTCATAGGAGTGCCCATTGCAATTAGGATGGCACCTAAGCTAACAACGATTCCTTAAAGAAACCTTAAAATTGACTAAGGCTAGTGTCAGTAACCTGATGGTGGCTGGCGCATGACGCCACTTGCCTCGAGCTTTTGACCAATGTCTATTAATCGCTGTTCCTGGAAAGAAGGGGCGTAGAAAGTTACGCCAACCGGCTGTCCGGACACTCTATACCCCGCAGGGATAGTTAGCGCAGGGTAGTTGGCGAAAGCACCTGCGCTCGCGCCGCTATTATTAATGCGCACGAGAACGTCAAGATCATGCCGCGAAAAAAGAGCGTTGAGATAACCTCCCACCTCTTCTACGACAATCTGCTTAAGACGCGCTATCTCTCCTTCTCCTGCTGCTATGTCTGACTGAAAAAAGATTTCAAAATCAACCATCTGATCGACAAGCGCCTGTCCGTAAGGTGCACGTTCAGATGGAATATCAAGGTTGTAAGCCTGAAGATCACTAAGAGTTTCGATACTGACCTCGTCACTCGCATTCTCGCTGAGGTATTCAGCGAGATCGCGCACCATTTCTGCGCCCATGAACTGTACCTCTTCAAACAGATCAGGCGGGGCAAATTCCACAGGCACGACGACCACACCCGCGGCCTCAAGTTTCGAGACGGCAGCGACAATCAGTGGCTCTGAGGCCAGAGCTTCGGGAAAGCCTAGACGAAGACCGGTCAGATCGGTATCGCGCACAAGCAATTTTAGATCCTCGGTAAGACGAGGCATCGCCGTATCTGCCTGATCATAACCAGCCATTGCGTTGAATAGTGCGACCACATCCCCAAGGGTTCGAGCCATTGGACCCGTGGTGTCCAAAGTACTCGAAATGGGAACCACGCCACTCCGACTTAAGCTTCCGGTGGTAGGCTTTAATCCAACAAGAGAGTTAGCACTCGAGGGCGATAGGATAGAGCCTGCTGTCTCGGAACCTACCGCCGCTAGAGCATAATTGCCAGCAATCGCCGCCCCACTGCCAGCGCTAGAGCCGCCTGTGTTGAACTTAAGTCTCCCATAGGGATTGAGAGTCTGACCTCCCAGAGCGCTGTATCCGGAGGGACATCCGGTACAGAAAAAATACGCCCACTCACTGAGATTCGCCTTGCCTAAAATTACAACGCCATTGGCTTTTAATCGTTGAGTGACGAACGCATCACGCGCATAGTTCTCTGCAAGGGCCGCAGCCCCCGCGGTGGTGGGTAAACCCTCAAATCCTATGTTGTCCTTGAGCAAAATAGGTAGCCCAAACAGCGAGTCAGGCGCGATATTTTTGCCCTCTTTGCGTTCGTCATCGGCCGCTCTGGCTGCATCCACCGCCAAAGGATTAAGCGAGATGACAGCATTTAGATAGCGCTGGTCATCTGTCTCGATGGCATGAATGCGCGCAATGAAGAAACGGGTGATTTCTTCATAACTAAGCGCTCCCTGCGAGACCAATGACTGCAACTGCGTAGCACTTTTCTCAACCACCAGAGCTTCGAGGCGCCGATAATCGTCCGAGTCGGTTGGCATCGCCTCAATGACACGTTCTAACCCTTGCCAAATCGTTTCTTTAGAGCGCAGAGGCGAACTCAATCTCTGGTAATGCATACGCACATTTTGATTGCTCGCAAGCACTGCGAGGTCTTTCTCCTCATCGTAGTCAATTGACTGCGCGAGCGAGTGAGTCGCAGAGGCGGCAAGTGAGAGCATCAGTAAAAAACCGAGCACTACGAAGCCGAAAGAAGTGCGTATACCGCTCTTAATGTCTAGACCTTCGTCGAACGTAACACCCTTATTCATGCCTTAACGCCTCCACTGGATCCATGTCTGCGGCACGCATCGAGGGGTAGATACCAAACACCACACCGATCGCGCCGGAAATAGTAAATGCGAGCATTGGTGCCAGCGGGGTGACAATCGTTGTCATGCCCCAAATTGCGGAAATAACAAAGGGGATAATTATTCCCAGTACAACGCCGATTAACCCGCCTACGCCAGATAAAATAACTGCCTCGATCAAAAATTGAAGAATAATGTCACGCTTCTTTGCTCCGAGTGCCCGGCGAATTCCAATCTCTCGCGTGCGTTCGGTAACACTGGCGAGCATGATATTCATAATACCAATACCACCAACTAGCAATGAAATACCCGCAATGGCGCCCGCAACGATCTGATCTCGCAGCGCACTCTCTTCCGCCTGTCGCAATAGAGCGAGTGGCACTTCTATCGCATAGTCGATGTCTTTATGCCGACGAGCAAGAATAGAATCGATAACCTCGCCCACCTGAATAACAAGCTCTTGCGAGTCGACTTGAATTATCGCCTCATGCAACTCAACCGTCTCGGACTCAGTGCCGCCTGCTGTCTGTCGCGTTGTCGTTTCGCCGAAGCGTGACTTTGAGGAAGTAAACGGAATAAATACGCGACTCGGTGCCGCATTTGAGCTGCCTGCCTGATTCTGACCCAAGTTCGAATACCCTTCAGCCTCCATAATGCCGACTATATTGTAATAATCGCTGTCGATGCGCACGGACTGGCCCAGTGGATTATCGATAGGAAATAAACCGCGAGCCACTTCATCGCTGAGAACGATCACATTGGCGTGTTCTCTTACCTCTGATTCGCTAAAAAAACGACCAGCACGCAGATTGTAGTTACGAGATACAGGATAATCGACTGCGGTACCAACGACATCAGAGCTCACTTGATAGCCGCCGTTCCATAGGTTTTTTTTCACAATCCGCGATGGAATTACGTTATTAATACCCGGTATCGAGTCTCGTATCGTGGTGATATCAGAAAAAGTAAGACCATAAATAATTGCCTGTGGAGGCCCAAATCCCTGACTGCTAGATTGCTCCACCTCGGCCGGTTTTACACTTTTGAGCAAAATATTACTCGCGCCTAAATCTCGGAACTGCCGCTGCGCCTCAAAGCTTGCTCCTTCACTTACTGCGAGCATAGCAATAACCGCAGCAACACCAATTACTATTCCAAGTACTGTTAGCAAAGATCTGAGACCATGCGAGTAAATACTCTTAATACCAACCTGAGTGATTTTTTTGAACCGAGTAGCAGTGAATCCGCTCGCTGGGCGTACAAGCTTATTTGTTTCCACCGAAGGGGATATTGGCGCGGCAACTTTGCCGATTGTATTAGGCACGTCGCTCATCACTCTCAACTAAACCGTCGCGGAGGCGCACCCAACGTGCCGAGCGCTCAGCCAACTCATCGGAGTGAGTTACCATAATGAGGGTCTTACCTTGCTCATGAAGCTCGTCAAAAAGGTCGAGAATTTCGGCACCAGAGCGCGAATCAAGATTTCCGGTAGGCTCGTCGGCGAGGATAATCAACGGGTCTACAGCTAGCGCGCGAGCGATAGCTACTCGCTGCTGCTGCCCTCCGGATAATTCAAAAGGCTTGTGATGAACGCGGGTCTCAAGTCCAACTCTTTTAGCCAAAGACATCGCAATCTCATGACTTTCATTTTCGGGGTACCCCTGATAGAAGAGAGGCATCTCGATATTCTCGAGTACGTTTAATTGTTGAATCAAATTGTATGATTGGAAAATAAAGCCGAGGCGAGCTCCGCGTACTCCAGACAGTTCATCGTCGGGCATTGTGGAGGTATCGTCGGCACCAAGAAAGTAACTACCCGAAGTCGGCTGATCGAGACAGCCGAGTATATTCATGAAAGTAGACTTACCACAGCCCGATGGGCCCATTATGCTCACATAATCGCCCCGCATGAAGTCGAGACTTATTCCGTGAAGCACCTCAACCGAAAGGGATCCCATCGAATAAGTTTTGCGAATATCGGTAAGACTCGCTACACATTCGCGAGCAACGGGTAACGTATCAGGCATCTGGTTGACTATTCCCCTGACCTTGCTGGGGAGGGAGCAAAAGCACCTGCTCGCCCTCTTCTAAGCCAGAAACAACTTCGATAAAAGAGTCGGAGAATGATCCGACTTCGATCGGCCGGCGCTCGGGTGTTCCCCGACCAGCCACGTAAACCACCCGTTGATCGTCGTAATACGTCACCGCCTGCACAGGCACGTAGACGACATCCTCCAGACGATCGACGAGTATTTCGACTTCAGCACTCATCCCGGGCCTAAGCCATTCGTGGGTTCCGTCTATGTTAATTGTTGTCGGGTAGACTTTGAGATCCGGATTCATGAAAGAATTCGCAGAATCGGCAACAACGGCAACGCGGCTTACCGTACCCGTGAGGGGATTATCGGGAAACGCATCGACTAATACCCTTACTCGTTGGCCTACTGCGACGCGCTGCACAGCTGACTCATGGATATTGACTTTCACGGCCATCTCACGGAGATCTGGAATAGTGAGAATAGCTTGCCGTTCAGTAACTGTTGCACCTTCTTGAATGGCTTCTTGACTGCTGCGTCGCCATCGGCTCGAGTTTTGATCCGCCGCCCCATAAACCACAAGTCCTGGACGTTGTGCGCGAATAGTTGCAAATTCGATCTGCTGATTAACATCAGCGAGCTTTACTTTCTCGAGATTAAACTTGCGCTCCGCCGAACTAAACCGCGCTTCTTCCTGCGCTTGTTCGGCGACATTTTCTTTTACTTGTCGCTGATAACTCATCACCGCATTCTCAAAATCAGACAGTTTTTGCTCGGCCTCCTTCGGAAAGGTGTATTGAATATACAGTTTTAGTTCAGTCTCTTTTTGCTGCATCTTATTATTTGCTTTGTTGAGACTGAGCTCCTCAGCCTCAAGCTCTGTCGGGGTTATAAACCCCCGCTCCTCAAGACGGCGTTGACCGGCGATTCTGTCTTGCGTAAGCAGTAACTCCTCCTGCGCAACTTGAAGTTCGTCTTGCAGCGACCTAAGCTGCTGTTTTGCCTCACCATCCTCAAGCAAATCAAGATCTGCGAATTTACTGAAATCAATTTGATTTCGAATAGCCATGTATTCTTCGTCCATCAAGAGATTGGTCGTCGAATTTAGTTCGGTGGGACCTGTATTGGCCGGAAGCTGAAGCAGATCAGTAGAGTCGTTCTCACGTCTAGCCCCATCAATTGGCGCTTGTCGATCCGCTCTTTGTGCTAACCCTTGCCCACGCTGCCTATCGCCTCCTCCTTGAAAACGCTGCATACGCTCACGCATTTCGGGTGGAATCTCACCGCCATTCTCAGCCATAGCAGCTCGAAGCCGCTCTTGAACCTGCGGCGGCATTGAATCAATGTCGATGCTAGCATTGGTCTGGGCTACCTTTTCTACGCGTCTAGGTCTCTCTATAACGGTTGGCGACTGAGCAGCGATGCGATCCGCTTCCTCAGCGCGCGCTAATCGTTCGTCGATTTCTAATTCATCGAGAATCTGGTCAACGATTTTTCCTCCAAGAAATTTTTCGAAATCCAGCCGAGCAAAACGCATTGCCTGACGCGCGTCGTTTAGATCACTCGCGTTCTGATTAAGCTGGATCTCATACTGCGCCCGACTTTCGATGTAGCTTGCTTCCGCAGTCTCAACAGAAATTTCTTGATTTAATTGCTCATCAATCAAAGCAGCTGTATCGAGTTCGACAAGCACAAGACCAGACTCGACATCCTGCGGGGTGACTCGATAACCTTCATCGACTATCGATAGAATTTTTACGCCTTCGCGACCTTTTATCTGCGAACGCAATTCCTGTGACTGAGTAGCTTCGAGGGCACCCCCTTCGAGCACGGTAATCTCAAGATCCCCTCGTACTGCAGTAAATGTAATCGCGTTATTGGTTTCATCCTCACTTCCAGCGATAACCAAATAGAGAACAAGACTGCCACCAACACCAACGACAACCCATTGGGTTTTGCGCGATGCGGCTTGCCAGCGAGCACCAAGATCTCTTAGCGTCTGCCTAATCGGGTCAGGTAGCCTACTTTCGAATTTAAGGAGTTGTGCTTTGAGCTGATCCATTGTTTTTCTAGCCTCTTTGCCTGCGTTTGCGCTTGGCTTCTGGGTCATAGGACTTGTCATTGGGTTTCCCCGGTTACGCCTTCTTCTAGGCTTCCATCATCACGCACATACAAAAGACCCACATCTCGCCAAAATTCAAGCTTCGCAATGTTGTGATTCACTATCGAGCGGGTCAGTTCAGTTCTTGCCGCCGTAAGGTCGTTTTGTGAATCTACGGTGTCTTGCACATCACCTAGTCCGAGCTCTGCGCGAAGCTCTGCCTCCTCAACACGCCTCTCGTTAATCTGAACGCTCGTCTGATTAATCTCAAAACTCTTTCGAGCTTCTGTCATCCGACGCCACGCATCGATAACATCTAGCTTCACATTATCCGACGCCAGAAGATACGCTCGCCGCGCTGATTCATAATTAATTAACGTGCGTCGGTAGTTGTTGCGTTCAATACGGCGGTCAAGTCCAAGATCAAAATTGAGTCCTGCGCCATACACGGCATCTTCGAAATCTAACTCGCCTGAATTGCTGTCGCCACTATCGGGCACAGATACTGCGATCGTAAGATCGACGCCAGGCCTAAGCGCATTGGCTGCGACACGAATTTTGCGCGCGGCGTCTTGGACTAAGTCGAGTTGGGTATAGAGGTCCAGGCGCGTGCGTAGAGCAAGCTCGACAGCTTCATCTCGGCTTAACTCAGGACTCATCATTCCAGTCTCTGCTATGAGAGTCATCTCTGTTGGGTCAAGCACGATATTATCATTCGCGGTAAGCCCCAAGAGCAGTTTAAAGTTATCAAGCGAACGCTTGTAGCGCGTAATTGAGGCTGTCCAGCGCAAGTCGAGTTGTAGTGAAGACTGCTCTAGTCGGCCCACCTGCAAAAGGGTACGTAATCCCTCCGCCTGAAAAGCGCGCTCGCGTTCGAGCTGAAGATTATTCGCATTTAACCCCGCAAAGTTATTAATTACCGCCTCGCGATTAAGCAAAACGGAGTAGTACTGAGAGGCGATGTTGACGGCAAATTGCTTTCGGAATCGGGTGAAGCTGCGCAGTTGATAGAGCAAATCCCGTTCCGCCTGCATCAGGGTTTCTGCTGCAACTGCCGAACCCGCGCCGCGCAACAAAGGTTGTGTGAATGATCCTATTAATGCGCTGTTGCGTGCCTCGCTGACATCTCCTGTGAGAAAACGCGTAAAGTTGTTTGTCAGATTAAGTGCGATCTCACCGCCGCTGCGAAGCAGGTAGCGTGCTCCCAAGCCTGTCTGAGCGCTAATGCTCTCGCTCGGTAAACCTGATGTGGCCTCTGCCATCCCCGTCAGCGCCTGCATGTCATTCACAAACTGGTCGCGATAATCCCATTGATAGGCAGCGCCGCCCCGTCCATCAAAGATTGGCGTAAACTGATAGCGATCGAGCGTCAGTGACAATGCCTCAATATAAAGCCGTTCTTTTTGAGCTTGATAGTCATCGTTATGCTGAAAAGCTAGGTCGAGCGCGGCGCCGAGTCCAATGATTTTCGCTCCCACTTCACTGCTAGCTTCAAGAGCCAGGAAGTCATAGCTTTCTTGATTCGTCGCGAAGTCATCAAGGACGGCGACGTCCTCGTCATCGATAAATATTTGTTCCGTCATCCCCGGCACCAGCGGTGACTTCGACTGGATAGCAGCATAACTCTGGGAATCCGCACGTCCTTCGTAGGCGTTATTGGTGCAAGCGCTGAGCAAAAACACTGCAACGACAGTAGGAAGCAGGCGGGATGCTCCTAAGCTTTGGGAATAACGAGAAAATTGTTGTAATGACTTTTGACGCATTGTTTAACATGACCTGAAGAACAGGTAGAGCCATTGATAATGACTTTTACCGATAAGCTTGGCTTTTTGCCATTTGCTAGAGTATACGCTCACCGGCTGAATTCTCGTCTAGTGAAAAACCGGCTGTCACTCTTCGTTACTATTTACGCAGGACCTCATCGGAGGCCTGATGCTAGTCCTAACGGCGCGGGACAGAAACTGAGGTTAACTCAGCGGAGGTCTCTGAGAGAAGATGACCTAGATGGCTTACATTTTGACTATGAATGCCCTACATTTAGGCATTGTTTGCGCACTTGACCGCACCCGGCGCCAAAGATTTTTCCCCCTGCCTAAGCAGAGGGGCTAGCGCACACTTGAGCCCGCTTGGCTCTAAACACTTTTCACGACCTACTGAGGCCGATAGCTATGTTTCTAGCGAAATCACGACTCTTGAACGCGCTCTTGAGGACGACTCACGAGACAACCACTGCCCTGAAATCTTTCGTAGCAGGGAGTACAAAACAAGTTCCTTCAAGGGCGAGAGGTATCAGACATAAAGCAAAGCTTTTGCTTGTCCTCGGGAGCGCATTACTCCTTAACGCGTGCACTGAGCCTGCCCAAGAGCAAGCGAGTCTGCTAGATGCCACCCCTGGCTATACGCGCATTGACGAGGGCGACTCCAACGATCCTCTCAACGCCTCAATTTACGAGCTCGACAACGGCCTTCGAGTCTACTTGACCGAGAATCATGAGGAACCTCGCTTCTATGCGGAAATCGCAGTTCGCGCAGGGAGTAAACACGATCCGGCGGATGCAACCGGACTCGCCCACTATCTCGAACACCTCCTTTTTAAGGGTAATCAGCACCTTGGCACCCTAAACTACGAAGCGGAGAAACCGCACCTAGATCGCATTACCGCGCTCTACGAGGAGCATTTCAATACAACTGACGAGTTGCGCCGCGCGGAGATCTACGCCGAAATTAACGCAGAGGCACAGGCGGCCGCGCAATACGCGGTGCCCAACGAAATCGATAAACTCTACAACGCTATGGGCGGTTCAGGGCTCAACGCGCATACCTCTAATGAGGAAACTGTTTACAAAATAGGGCTTCCTTCGAACCGTTTAAGGCAATGGGCCGAACTCGAGTCCGATCGCTTCATAGACCCAGTTTTCAGAATCTTCCATACCGAACTTGAAACCGTTTATGAAGAGAAGAATCGCTCGCTCGATAATCGTGGATTCATTATTTACACCGCGCTTAACGAATTGATGTTTAAAGAACATCCCTATGGCCAGCAGCCAACAATTGGCACAGTCGAACACCTAAAAAACCCGTCTCTGGTCTACATTCAGAATTACTTCGATACCTACTATGTGCCTAATAACATGGGTATTTTTATTAGCGGCGATATCGACATCCAAGAGACGATTGAACTCATCGCTGAGAAATTCGGCCGCTGGGAGGCAAAACCTGTGCCTGAGGTCGGTCCTTGGCAGGAGAAGCCTCTCGTCGGCGCTGAGCGAACAACGGTGCAATATCCGGGTGAAGAGCAGGTTCAGCTTGCTTTCCGCACGGTGCCCAATGGCCACCCCGACAAGGAGGCGTTGATTCTCGTCGACATGATTCTGGATAACGCGACTGCTGGACTTATCAATCTCAACTTAAACCAGCAGCAGCGTGTAGCTAATGCAGGGTCTTCACCGCAGTTCATGAACGACTATGGAATGCAGGTCCTCTACGGCGTGCCGAAAGATGGACAAACCCTCGACGAAGTTGAATCGCTACTGCTAAGTCAGCTTGACCTAATAAAGGCGGGTCAATTCGACGAATGGATTATTCCTGCCATCATTAACGACTTTAAGAAAAACCAAAAGGCGAGCCTTGAATTCAACACATCACGCGTCGCTATGATGCGTCAATCCTTTATCGAAGGCGCCGAATGGTCAGACTACAACGCAGAAATTGCGCGCATGGAGAAGGTAACTAAGACCGATGTGGTTGCCGTTGCCAATAAATATTTCGGCGACAACTATGTCGCAATACATCAAATTGATGCGCAACACACCCTGCCTTCTGTCGCGAAGCCTCAGATCGATCCGGTCACCATTGATCCTTCGAGACAATCGGCTTTCGCCGCCGAAATCCTTGCCATGGATTTCGAACCAATCGAGCCAAGTTTTGTTGAGGCGGACAAGGACTATCGCCGTATAACCTTTGCAGATGGCGTCGAACTTTTCTATGCACCGAATCCACTCAATGACCTATTTTCCCTTTCTATCAGCATCGATGTTGGCACCGAGGAAAACGATAAACTTAGTCTCGCCGCGGCACTGATGGACGTCGCCGGCACAGATTCGCTGAGTAACGAGGCGCTGCAGAAAGAATGGTACCGGCTCGGCAGCAGTTTCAACTTTGGCGCGAGCGAGAACGCTTCGGGCTTCAGCCTAACTGGCCTCGACGAACAGTTCGAGGCCAGCCTAGAGTTGATGATGTCAGCGATTAAGCAGCCGTCAACCGACATTGAAACTCTCGAACAGCTTAAGTCGATTCTGATTAAATCTCGTCAGGACATGAAAAGCTCGCCGCCAGCGGTTGCGCGGGCACTCAACTTATACAACCGCTATGGCGAAGAGTCACCCATGTTAGAGTCGCTTACCACTGAGGAAATCAGAGCAACTCAGCTTGATGAACTGCTGTCGCTGCCAGGCGCGCTGCTAGACTATGAACACACGCTGGCCTACACCGGCTCCCTACCACTCGAACAGCTAGTCGAAGTGCTGCGCCGTCACCATCCGCTCGCTGGGGATCTCAAACAGACGCCCGCTTATCGTTTCAGAACGGTTCGAGAAATAAGTGCTAACGAAGTCTATGTGGTCGATCAGCAGACAGCACAGGCACAGGTGCGAATCGAGTTTGCCGATGGTGAATACAATGCTGATGACCGCGTGCCTGCCTCGGTTTACACAAGCTATTTTGGCAGCGGCATGTCGAGTGTTGTTTTCCAAGAATTACGCGAAGCCCGCGCCCTCGCCTACTCCGCCTCTGCGCGTTATGGTCAGGGAAGCAGGCTAAAGGATCAGAATTTGATGCTTGGCGCGATAGGAACGCAAACAGACAAAACGGCTGATGCGCTCGACGCGTTTATCGACCTCATTGACAATATGCCCGAGTCGGAAGAACGCTTCGAAGAAACGGTTACCGCGCTATTGAATCGCTATCGCACATCCAAACTAAGTTTCCGCGAGGTCATTGGTGCCGTACGCGGCTGGGAGAAATTAGGGTTCAAAGGCGATCCACGCGCCGAGAGCTACGCACAACTCCAAACGCTGCAATTTTCTGACTTGCTAGCATTCCAGCGAGAGCATGTGAAAAACCGACCGAAGCTAATTTCGATAGTGGGCGACCTCTCGATTATCGACAAAACGGAACTCGAGAGATTTGGGTCGGTCAAAGAAGTAGCGATAGACGACCTGTTTGTTGACTAGCGCTGCGTTACGACCTCACCGCAGCAAACTCGCTCACTCATAGGTTAACTCGATAACGATGAACGCGCATTCAGAAGCCACGGCCGTGATTAGCCTAAACGGTATTTCTAAACACTTCGGCCGCGTCGAAGTATTGCGCAACCTCGACCTCAATGTTGAGCGCGGCGCAATCCACGGCCTCGTCGGACTCAATGGCTCTGGCAAAACGACGACGCTCGAGTGCATTTTAGGCCTGCAGCAGTTTCAATCAGGCTGCGCGAAGATTCTTGGTTTCAACCCCAACGCGCTGCACCGTGCAGAGGGCGATATCGTCGCGGTGTTCGATACTCCCTCTCTGCATGTCAACTTAACTGTCCGCCAGGCATTGAGCCATGCAGCGCTGCTGCCGACAAAGAAGCACACGCGAGGCAGTGCCGCTGAACCGAACCGTTCGGTCGATGAAGTGATGTCGCTCCTTGGTCTTAGTCGTTACGAATCGTACAAGCTTCGCAGCTTGTCGCTTGGGAATCGTCGTCGAACTTCCATTGCACATGCGCTGCTAGGCAATCCTAAACTCGTTTTACTCGACGAGCCCTTCAATGGGCTCGACGCCGGCGGTGTCGACGAAGTGCTGTCACTGATCACGACGCTGAATCGAGATTTTGGCACGAGTTTTTTACTGTCGAGTCATCAACTGCCTTATTTACAATCGGTTTGCACTCACCTTTCGATACTCCATGGAGGTCAAATTGTCGCAAGCGGCTCGCTCGGCGACTTGCTAAAGGGTAGCGACGCGAAGCTGATCGTCCGCACGCCAGACCTCGCATCGGCGCAAGCCTTGCTTATGCAGTTTGACGGCATTCAGGGCGTGATCAGCGAAAATAACGCGCTGTCGATAACACTCGCAGGTGCCAAACCCGCCGCGGTAAACCGAGCCCTTGTAAACGCGGGCATTGAGGTAAATGAACTTGTCCATGTTTGCGCCTCGGTAGATTCATTGTTTCGCGAGCTTACCAGCGGCATAACAACCCCAGATTCTCGAGTGGCAGCGTCATGAATAGGCTCATAACGGCACTCAAAGCAGAAATTTTTATCGCGCGCTATTCGCTAGGGGCGCGTCTGGTTGTCTTCGCGCCTCTGATCCTTGCGTGTGTTCAACTCATCATTGCTGCTATCACTGACGCGAGCGCTGCTACGCAGCAGGCGCTCATCGGCGCCGAGGCCGTGCCCGGCAATGGCTATGGCAACTGGGTTGACTCCTTGGTTACCGGTTTTATTGCACAAAGTTTACTCATCACCGGCGTGTCAGCGCATAGTTTCGCGGGCGACCGTGACCTTGGGGCACTGCGTCACTTGCTTATTCGGCTGTCTAGTCGCACACAGATTGTGCTTGTTAAGTTAACACTGCTGCATTTGCTAGCACTATGCTCGGTGTTGCTGCTGGTTCTAGGATCATGGCTTCTCAGTTCTGCACTTTGGGAACTCGGGCCAGTCATCGAAGATGGTTACGAGCTAATCAGCGAAGGCGAAATACTCGACGAGATACATCTCGGGCTTCGTCTCGCCTTGCTTCCACTCCCCGCGGCAATCGCTTTCGGTGCGCTGCTGTCGGTGGTTGCTCATTCTGCAGTGCAGTCTTTATCGCTCGCGCTCGGACTGACGCTTGCATTCGACGTCTTTAAGACCTCGCTTGGGGATATATCAGGCTATGTTTATGCGCGCTTTCAACCGTCGCTAATCGACGCCTCTTACCTAAACGATGTCGCACGTCTTGCTCGGGGTTACTCAGATGTATTGATCGATGAGAGACTGTTAACCCTCAACACTTGGATCCCGTTGCCGACGTTCATGCTATTTCTAGCGCTGAGCCTTTTTGCCGTGAGGACTAAAGCCCTATGAGACTGCTCTTTTTCACAGCGCTAGTATCACTCACCGGTTGCCTGAGTTACGAACCAATTCAACTCATTCCAGAACTTACGCTCTCGGCAGAGGAGGTAAGTTTCACCGATGCCACTGCAATCCCACGGCAAATTGACTTTGGTCTTACCGTTGGCGCTAACGAAAGTGATTCATTATTCGACTTGGCAACCCTGCCCGGCGTGCGCGTACGCGAAGTCGTCGCAGGTGGCGCCGCCGCAGCTGCTGGTATTCGTCCAGGCGATGTGATTCTGCAGATCGATAATTTGCTGACTAACAGCCCCGATACCGTTACGAGTCTCGAGCTGACCGCACAACCAAGCACCTTCGAATTTACAGTTCGCCGCGACACCACGGTGTTTGCAACATCGGTGATAGCCAACCCAGCGAGCAACACACAGCCACCGCGCGAGCTGTATCGAGTTGATCCGATCGCGTCGAGGGCTGGTTTCAAAACACAATTACTCACAATAAAAAGCGGCTCATCTCTGCGCAACGTTGCAGCAGCAACTGTTGTCGACATTCAGACCGATAGTCCTCTACTTACTGCAGGTATCGGCGAAGGCGATGCCATACTCGCGCTGCAGGGACGCGAGATTAATTCAGCACAGGATTTTATCAATCGCCTAACCCTCGAACACGAGCTTGGCGATCGCGTGGTTATCGATGTTTACGATGGCGAGTCGGTGCAGCGAAAGAATCTTACACTCTGGCACCCCGGGCGCAGAATTAGTCGCGTGTCCCTTGGACCTCTTTTAAACTATACAGCGTCTGCGCAGAATGCGAGCAAGTCCTTTACTTTTATTGACCTCTGGCTTTTCTCAGTCTACCAATACGGTCAAATCGGCGGCGAGCGCACACATCGGCTTCTGAGTATTTTCGAGTTTGCGAGCGACTATGGTGAGCTCATCGAGGAAGCGAAACCTTGAACTTTAGATATAGCGTTCGAGCATTCTCGATCTCGGCAGCGCTTGTCTCGCTGGTAAGCATGACGCCTAGCAGTTTTGCGCAAGGCACAGGCAACTATGCGGCGTTTTCACTCGAGCGTGAAGAGAACTGGGCGCCACTAATTACCGAGGATATGAATGGCGACGGATTACTCGACCTCGTTTATGCAGATTACGATCCGACACTAGGTAGACAACTTCTTATTCATTACCAGAACGCGAGCGGTGATTTTCCTGGTTCTCCTCAAGTTATCGAAATAAAATCTGAGATCATCGCCATCGGTTTTGGCGACTTGCGGCGTGAACCTGGCACAGAGCTCATTCTGCATGCGGCGAATGGCATTTTTAGCCTATCGCCTTCCATCGAAGGTTATAGTGGAAATCTGCAGCCCATCATGCGCTTCGATTCGATCGCTTCGATCGCTTCGCGAAAGCAGGTCGAGTTTCTTCCACCACTTGAAGACCGCAATGGCGATTCAATTCTCGACCTTCTCTTACCTACTCAAAAAGGTTTTGCTTTTTTTGCAGGCTCACAGAGCGGCGAATTTAAACCCGCCGGCAGTATTCAAACAGTCAATGCCGACTTACTGCGCGCCCGTCGAAACGATCGCGGTGCGGGACTCGATACCAACCTCGGCATCAATGCGACAGAAGGTATCGTAGTAAAGGTCGCGGTCGAACGTCGGAATCCCTTCGATGAATTCGTAAAAACTTGGGCGACCCAGACAGAAGAAAGCGACTTGGCTAATAGCAGCAACTGGATACCGAATGCCATTTTCGCTGACATCAATGGCGATTCGCTTAATGATCTTGTGTTTATCAATTTGGACTCTGATGCTAATCCGCAGCTCAACGTCGCGCTCCAGGCTGAGGCGGGATTTGCTACTGCCCCATCGTGGCTCGCGAGCATTGACGCCGGCGGCGAAATTAGCCTTGCGGATTTTAACGGCGATGGGCGTAGCGACTTGCTAAGACTCTCTGGCGGTGGCGACAACTGGGAGGCACGATTCTACTTAAATAAAAAAGCAGATAACCCGTTCGACTTGTCAGCGCCCGATCAAGTAATGCGATTCTCCGGCTATGACGTCCGCCTAAACACAGTCCCTTTGCCTACAGGAGCTGTAGCGCTGAGCGTTAGCTACTATACGTTGCCCATAATCGATGCCATCCGCAGCGCAAGTATAAACAGAACCCAGCTCCTGTATGCCCCGTCAACTTCAGCACCCGGCGAAGCCGGCTCAACAGCCGAATCTGCCTTGTTCGCGCGCCGACCATCGAGCCAACTCATCGAGAGCTTTTCGGCGGCGAATGTAAGGGGGCTCTCGGAGCAAATGTCTCTCGCGTTCGATATAGATGGAGACGGCGCCAATGAGGCGCTCTACATAACCGAGCGCGGCACGCTGGCCGCCAAACGCATCGATGATTCACTGAGTATTGAAACAGACCCCTTCTGGGAATACGTGAGTGACAAAACTGTCTTCGAATTTAACGTATTAAACCTTAATACCGACACCACACCCGACCTCATCCTTCGTCACGGCAACTCGATCACCGTCCTCGTTTCGCGAGGGGGCACTCTATGATCTCGCGCCTCAGTATCCTGCTGCGCCACGCGCGATCCTTCGCCGCCCCGCGCAATCTGTCTTTTGTTGCGGCATTAGCACTCTCGCTCAGCTTATTTTCAGGCGGCTTGGCTGGTGCAGACCCACTGAGCTTTACTCAAACACCTTTCAAGCTGCCTATTGAAACCGCGAGCCTCACAGCCGTAGACCTGAACGGCGATGGTTACCTAGACCTACTTGCCCAACTCGACACTGAGCTCAGGCTTTATCTACAAAGAGACGGAGGCTTCGACTTTGATAAAGACTTTATCTCACTGCCCTTATCTGGGAGGGCACTTGGCTGGGATATCGGTCTTGTGGATGCAAACGGTCAACCGAGCCTGATTACCCTCGAACGAGGGAGCGAAGTTCTGACCTATCGACTTGATGAAACAGCAAACGAGTGGCGGGCACCTGAAGTGTTGTTAAGCGGAGTTGCTGCGGCGATCGGGTCTGGCGTGCAGCGCCTACACTTTGTGCGCGACGTCAACGGCGATGGCCGCGACGACCTAATATTGCCCGACAGCGACCGACTCGCACTCTATCTTGCCTCCAATGACGGCTTTCTACCGCCCCTGCGTATCGATACTCAAGTCAGACTCGACACTACTCTGTTCTCGTCTAACCTCGAAAGACGAATAGGCCAAGCCCTCACAATACCTCCGCTGCGGCTGCGCGACGTTAATGGCGATCTCGCTGCAGACCTTATTGTCGATACCGACGAGCGCCTCGCCGTTTTTCTCGCTGACCCGACCGCTGCGAATTACTTTACAGCTGATCCCAGCTTCGAATTAGACCGACTCTCCATCGAGGAGCGTCTCGGTGAATTCGATATTGAAACACTGGACTTTGCTAATCTAACCGGCGTACTCGCCTTAACACATGAAGAAATACTCGAAGATATTGATGGCGACGGCATCGAAGACCTCCTACTCAGAGAAGGTGGCAAGGTCTCCGTTTTTCCGGGCTCGCGTGCAGGGATAGACGTTAGCACACCGACGCAGGTCCTGCGCTCCGGAGGCAATGTGCTCACCACTTTCCTGCACGACGAGGACGGCGATGGCAACAAAGACCTCTGGTTATGGCGCGTTGAGCCAATTTCGGTCGGTGATATATTCGTCTGGCTCGCCCTGTCTGGAAGCATCTCAGTCGAGGCATTTGTCTACCGCAATCAAGGTGACGCATTCGCAAGGCGGCCCGCGCGGAAAATCAGCGTCGCGCTAAAATTTCCTTCGGTTATTCGCCTGGCATCATCGTTACGGCAGATCGCAGACGACGCGCGGGCCGCCGCGGAGACGACCGACACACTCACCGGCGTAGCGCAGCTTGACGGCTCTGTCGATGAGCTACTTGCTGAGCCCAGCAATTCGCCGCTCGACACGTCTCTTGATGGGATGCGCGATGACCTTATGCTCTTAGTGGGCAATCGTCTTAGTCTCTATCTAAATGTTATCGAGGCAGCGCCCGCACCAAGTTTTCTTGGTGCACTGGGATATAGTGCCGACCGCGATGAGTACGCTATCGACCTCAAAGCAGTCGTCGATGCCGCTATGGTCTCATTCAACCCGCTCGATGGCATTGACTCGGCGCCAAGCCTCGAGATCGATATCTCTGCCGTCACTGCCAGCGGAGGTTTGGTTGGCGCCAGAATTAATCAAGATAACCGCGATGACATTTTCGTCTTTACGGCGATGACCCCAGACGCAATTGAGGGCATACTCTTACTCTCAGATTAAACGGTTTAGGGCACCTGCAGCCAAAATCGAGAAATCGAATTTTGCGGCAAGAAAAGAGAAGAGCATGAAAAAAGCAGTCTGGCTTGCATTCGGCGCAGCCATCGTCGGTGTCAACGCCGCCGCTGAGGCGGTTGAGTATTTCACCGATACTGAATTAGTCGCCTATTTCCGTGTCATGCTTATTATGGGCGTCTTATTCATCGCCATGATTTTCTTGGGAGCCTACGCCCTCGTCTCAGCTGCAGAAGAAGAAAAACCCCTCTCCGGCTCGGTTCACAATACGCTTGGCACCGATAGAACGGCATCGGCTGCGAAGAAAAAGCCCTCGCAACACGAGGATACGGACACCGGACAAGACTCCATAGAACCCGACAAGTAGAGTTTACTACTCAGAGACACCACAATCCGGAGTGATTCCTGATAAGGATTATCGATGCGCAAGACTCTTCTCTCATTTCTTTATACCGCATTTCTTTGTACCGCATTGCTTTTGTCTGCCTGCAGCGACGAATTGAATCGCGCGCGCCCCTATATTCTTACTACTGCGACCACTGGGGGCACATACTATCCGGTTGGCGTCGCACTCGCGACGCTCGCCCATGCGCAGCTGGCAGAGACACAGGGGCTCTCGCTCACCGCTATCAGCTCAGCTGGCTCACTCGAGAATGTCAAATTGCTGCGCGACAACCAGGCACAGTTCGCGCTTCTCCAAGGCCCTTTCGGCGCGTGGTCTTGGACGGGCGAGGGGCCTGTCAGCAAACCCCAGACACATATGCGCAGCGTCGGCGCGATGTGGCAAAACGTCGAGCATTTCGTCTTATTGTCGGAGCTTGCCCCTACCGGCGAAATTATGGACCTCAATAATATCGACGGCCAACGCTACGTTCTGGGTCAACGAAATTCTGGCGCCGAGCAAACTGGTCGCTTCATCCTCGATACACTTGGCATCGATTATCAGAATAAATTCAGCCTCGCCTACATGGGTTACGGGCCAACGACTAGTGCTATTCAAGACGGCAACATAGTTGGCATGAATATACCGGCGGGGGCGCCGGTAAGCTCCATAACCCAAGCCTATGCCTTGCTCGGCGACCGGCTCACCATTCTCAATTGGACACAAGAGACGCTAGACCTGCTCAATGCCAAATACCCGCTGTGGGACTGGTACGATTTCCCCCCTGGCACCTACCCAAACCAGACAAAGCACATTCGCACGATAGGCTCACCTAATGTGCTCGTTACGCGCTCGGACATCCCCGATGAAGCGGTCTATCAAATCACTAAGGTAATTTGGGAGAATTTGGCCACGCTACAGGAAATCCATGGCGCAACCAAAGACATGCGTCTGGACATAGCAATCGAAGGACTCGGTGCGCCGCTGCATCGCGGCGCGATTCGCTATTACCGGGAAGTCGGACTAAGTATCCCCCCGAGGCTAATACTCGAGTCAGACTGGGCAGAGGGCGAACTTGAGGCGTTGCCCTTTGCAACGGATGCCCGCGGCGATGCAGTCGTTGCAAGCGGCAAGCAATCGGAAGGCGCATTATGAAGTCACCCGCATTGCGCTGGGCAGCGTTTGGCTTTGCCCTCTTCCACATTTACTGCAACGTCTTTGCAAGTATTTCCGAGTTATGGCTTGCCGCAATCCATTTCGGCGGCTTCTGCGCACTCTGTGCACTGATGGCGAATGAATCGGACAAACTCTCGCGGCTTAGCGTAGGCTACTGGCTAAACGCCTCACTCGCAGGGCTCGCCATCGCGACCTCTGCCTATCTCATCCTTTTTGAGAACGCACTCTACGCGCGGGAAACCGAATATATAGCTACCGACTACCTGTTTTCATTCGTTGCGATAGGCCTCGCGATCGAGTTCACGCGCCGCACTACTGGCTGGTTTATGCCAATTCTTATCGTGCTAAGCCTTTCCTACATTCTGTTTCTAGGGCGATATATCGGCGGAGTATTTTCCTTCCCCGGACTTAGTCTCGAAACGGTGCTGTACCGCAGTTTTTTCACCACCGAAGGCATGTTCGGTTTAACCGCGCAGATATCCTCTACGTTCGTCTTTATGTTTATTATCTTCGGCGCGTTTTTGTTGCACTCCGGCGCAGGGGATTTCATCGTGCGACTCGCTGGCTGCCTCGCGGGGCGATACACCGGTGGCGCAGGTTTGGTCGCAGTAGTCGGCTCAGGGCTTATGGGCTCGGTCTCTGGCTCGGCGGTCGCAAATACCGTATCCACCGGCGTGATCACTATTCCGATGATGCGTGAATCGGGTTTTCCTGCGAAGTTCTCGGCGGGCGTGGTTGCTGCCTCATCGACCGGCGGCGCACTGATGCCCCCGGTAATGGGCGCTGGCGCCTTTGTACTCGCGAGCTATACCCAGATCTCCTACCTCACTATCATTGCCGCCTCCACGCTACCTGCCATACTGTATTTTCTCACCGTGTCTTATTTCGTCCGCATCGAGGCGAAACGACTTGGTCTAACCACCGTCGCTGCTGCAGACACCGAGCGTCTGCGCGATGTGATGAAAGGAGGCTGGCACTTCATCATTCCTATGATTGTGCTTGTCGGGTTTCTTGTCGCAGGTCGAACGCCAACTACCGCCGCCGCGTTCGCGATTCTGAGCGTAATCGCCGCCTCTTGGCTCTCTGCCACACCGATGCGCGCAGCCGATGTTTTTGATGCGGTTGTCGACGGTGTCCGCACAATGGTCTCCACCGCGCTGCTACTTGTTGCAGTAGGCATTATCATCAACGTGGTAACAACCACGGGTATTGGCAATGCATTCTCGCTGATGATCGTCGAGTGGGCGCAGGGAAGCCTATTTATCACCTTAGTTTTAGTAGCACTCGCCTCTCTCGTCCTCGGTATGGGCCTTCCAGTCACCGCGTCCTACATCGTGCTCGCGACGCTTTCTGCCCCGCTTATCTATGACCTCATCAGTCAGTCGGCACTGCTCGACGCGCTGATAACCGGCATCCAAGCCGGCGACCTGCCAAGCAATGTCGCAGCGACACTCAGCCTGTTTGGCGGGGATCCGCTTACTGCCCTGCAAGAAATGCCGCTGGAAATGAAGCAGCTAATACGCCAAGAGATGCTTCCTGCAGAACTGCTTACCGGCATGCTGCTGAGTGCACACTTGATTATTTTCTGGCTCTCGCAGGACAGTAACGTGACGCCGCCTGTGTGCCTTGCCTCTTTTGCCGCAGCCGGCATTGCAGGTACGAATCCTATGGCGACCGGCCTAACTTCCTGGAAGGTTGCGAAAGGCCTCTACCTTGTACCGATACTTTTCGCCTATTCGCCGATTATTTCAGGCGGTTGGCCAGAGCGCATTGAAGTCTTTATCTGGTCATGCATGGGGCTTTATGCAATAGCTGGAGTCTTACAATGGCATCTCGAATCCAAGCTTACTGTCATCACTGCCGTGCTGCTTTTGCTGAGCGCAGGTCTGCTTATGTGGACACCGTTACCGATTGTGGCGCACCTAGCCGGCGCTGCACTACTCATTGCCGTAGTGATACTGCAGAATAGGCGCCGAGAGTTATCCACCACTTAGAGTCTGGGCACACAGGCACAGAGGCGACTGTGTCATCGCCTAAATGATCTGCGTGAGCCCCGAACGGAGAGGACACGTACTCGATCCTAGTTAAGCTTAACAATCAGAAAGGACGCAGAAAAATGAGCCAATACACAGCACAGCAAGTTCACCTAAAAAGCCGCCCTGCGGGCCTACCCACACATGATAATTTTGCGCTTGTCACTGTTGAGCTGCCTCAGCCTGCAGCCGGCGAGGTATTAGTAAAAAATCTTTATATGTCTGTCGATCCTTACATGCGCGGACGCATGCGCGAAGATGCCGTTTATGCTCAGGCCTACGCTCTCAACGAGGTAATGTATGGTGGGGCGATCGGCGAAATCGTCGAGTCTAATGACCCCTCTCTCAGTCAAGGCGACATCGTTCTGAATCAAAAAGCATGGCAGGACCGCTTCGTCGCGCCGGCGAATACCCTCGTGAAACTTGAACCGTTTGATCGCGCTCAGCTTTCCCTCTATCTCGGAACGCTTGGGATGCCTGGCCTTACCGCCTATGTAGGCCTGTTCAAATTCGGTGAACCTAAACCCGGCGAGACTGTCTTTGTCTCGGCAGCGTCTGGCGCGGTCGGGGCAAACGTTTGTCAAATCGCTAAGCAAATGGGATGCCGCGTTATCGGCAGCTGCGGTAGCGATGAAAAAGCACAGTGGCTCAAAAACCACTGCGGCGTCGATGAGGTTATCAATTATAAAACCTGCGGCGATCTGAACGCCGCTCTCGTCGCGGCCGCCCCCGAAGGGATCGATGTCTATTTCGAGAATGTCGGTGGAGAGCACTTGCAGGCCGCCATAAACTCGATGAATCCCTTTGGCCGCATAGCAGCCTGTGGGATGATTTCTGGATACAATGCCGCCACACCAGAACCCGGGCCGAATAATCTCATGCTCATCGTCGGCAAAAAAATCCGAATAACCGGCTTTATTGTCTCGGACCATGTCGACATGCGCGAGGCGTTCTTGTCTGAAATGATTCCCTGGATTCAGACAGGCAAGATTACGAGCCACGAAACCGTTGTTGAAGGCATCGACCATGCAGTAGATGCTTTTCTCGGCCTTTTCAGCGGCAATAATTTTGGCAAGATGGTGGTTAAGTTATAACAACAGCTTTCACTAGCAATCCGATCGGTATTGCCTCAAGAACTCTATCGAACTAGGTGTTGTTGCGCTTTATTGCTTGTTTACGCTTAACCTTGTGATAGCAGCCTGCGAAGATCGATGATCGCAGCGTTCGCGCGGGAAACATAGTTGGCCATAGTTAACGAGTGATTCGCGAACATACCAAAGCCTGATCCATTTAGAATCATCGGAAAGCCTAAGCTGCGCTGGCTCGACTCGAGTTCGCGAATGATCTGGTCGAGGCTCGCGCCTGCATTTTTATCATCCAAAACTTGAGCGAAATCCACCTCCGCTGCACGTAATAAATGCAGTAGCGCCCACGTGGCGCCGCGAGCTTCGAAAAACACATCGTCAATTTCAAGCCAAGGCGTCTTCACAGCGACCTCGGCACGCGCAGGCGTTGATTGCATCGCACTAGGATCACCAGCCATATCGGTGTTTGCTCGCTGCTGTAATACGCTCGCGCTGAGCCGCTGAGAGAGGCTTCCGAGACGCGATTCGACATTGCTCAACCAGCTCGCTAAATTGTCCGCACGCGCGTAAAACTGCGCGTCACTCTGATCGGCATCGACTACACGCGAAAGATAAGAATTGAGCGCGGCAATTGCTTCTTCATACTGACTTTCGCTCGCGGGGAACAACCAACTGTCGTTAGTAAAATTGAATTTGGGCTCCGCGACAATGAGATCGGCATCTTCCGTCGACTGCGACTGCGAGCGACTAAAATCCTCTCGGAACGCACGAGAAAAATCGCGGACTTGAACCAATGCGCCAAATTCCCAGTTGGGAATATTGTCTAGATATAACCCCGGGGGCATCACATCGTTACTTAGAAAGCCTCCGGGCTTTTTTAGAAGCGTTTCAGCAATTTCTATGAGCGTTGCAGCGCTCGTGCTACCCACTACAGGTGAGCTGTCCAACGGAGCAAGCCTCCCAGCCGTTACTTCATTAACATCAAATGAAGCAGGTGGAATACTCCAATAAATGCCGGTAGCAATAATAGATGCGGCAAGAAGGCTTGAGGCAGCGATGACGAACTTGCCCCTCGGCAGGAAGCGATTCAGACTTGCTCTATCCATGTTCACTCTCGCTCTGAAATAGGGTCTTTTAACTATCAGTCGGGCGTATTTGCCACACGCCCATACTTTTCTTGCGCGAATTGTCTTACGAGGTATTTTTTCTGCTCCCCGCAGGCGCTTTTTCTATTCGTCGCAGGCGCTTTTTCTATCCGCCGCAGGCGCTATCGGTCTCGGGCAACCTCAAACGAACCCCGGTTTGCGCAGACAACTCGATATTTCCTCGTAGCCTATACCCTTCGACTGCCTCACGCATTACGCTAAACATCCATCGTGCGGTGCTGTCATTGGGTGCGGTAATTAGAAAGAATGCACCGCACTCGCGCGCACGCTTCGCGACGGCGGCCAACTCTTCCCTCGCTTGGTCGCTTCGACTGCTCACTGCCATGCCGTCGAAAGTAAAAAACAAATCGCCTGACTCGCGCTCGTTTGCCAATTCGACCTGCACAAGCGCAATCTCAGCAACCGTCGCATCGACAAGCTTCGCTCTTTGGATCATCAACTCAGCTGAATCGAACGAGCCATTGCCAATCGCCTCACGTGCGAGCGCGAGATAGCGCGAGACGATCGCAGCAATGCCCTCTCTTGCAATCTCATTATCGGAATCCATTGCGAGCGCGCGCGAAAAATACTCGAAGGCATTGTTATTCTCTGGGGTAAGAAGTCGATCTGCATCAAGTGCCTGTAATCCCGCGTAAAGCAGATCGGGTAGCTTGAACACTTCACCAGTTGTTTTTTCCTTAGACACAACACTCGCTGGTTTCAGAACAGTGACCGTCGCAGTGCCCTTTTCGGGAGCAAGGGGTTCAGGGGACTCAGTACTCGCACAGGCAACGAGGAGCGATAAGGTTGCAACAACAACGCATAAGCGAGCAAATCTCTTTCCTCCTCTCACTCTTTGTCCCCTCGTACGCATCAGGTTCTACGCTACTAATTCGGAGAATGGAATGAACTGCAGCACCTCACCTTGAGCCACGGCAACATACGGCGGCACGATGAGCAGGCCATCGCTGCGACTCAGAGACAGCGCGACACCAGAGCTCTGGTTATTGAGTGGCGTTGCAACGAGCCCTTCAGCGCTGGAATCTAGCCGCGCGCGCAGATACTCCTGCCTTGATCCGCCCCGCTCTCGAGAGAAACCGCTGCGAACAGGAAATAGTTTTGGAGGCTCGACGCTCGCGCCCTGCAGGGCCAACAGTGTTGGGCGAACTACGAGCACGAAGGTCACAAATGCCGACACCGGATTCCCTGGCAAGCCGAAAAAGTGACAGCTCTCACCTGCGCTCGTAATCTTACCGAAGGCGAAGGGTTTGCCGGGCTTAACTGCAAGTTTCCATAGATCAATCTTGCCTAGCTGTTCGACAGCGGCGCGCACGTGATCCTCTTCGCCCACTGACACCCCGCCTGTTGTAATCACACAATCTGCGCGACTCGCCGCAGTGAGCAGGGCCGAACGCGTGGCGTCGAGAGTGTCGCCGACCCACCCGCAATCGACAATTTCGATATGAAGAGCAGTGAGCAGTGCGCTCAGCGTTGCAAAATTCGAATCGTAAATCTGACCAGGTAATAATTCGGCACCCGGCCGCTGCAACTCATCACCCGTAGTCATAAGCGCAACTCTGAGCTTACGGGAAACTCGCACCTCGGTGAGACCCAGCGAGGCGAGCACACCGACATCTTGCGGCCGCAATCGATGGCCTCGGGCAAACACAGTGCTACCCGCCTCGATGTCTGCGCCGACCGGCCTTACGTTCTCCTGTGGACTGACGCGCTTAGCGACGCCGATCGCCTCGCCTCGCAGAATACAATTCTCTTGCATCACCACTGCATCGGCACCCGCTGGCATTGGCGCGCCGGTGAATATCCTTGCAGCCGTTCCCGCTTCGAGCGCTAGACCGACCTGCCCAGCCGCGATTCGCTGACTAACAGGCAAGTCGCGCTCAGGATCTCCCGAATCTGACGCGCGCAGGGCGTATCCATCCATCGCGCTGTTCGCCATAGGCGGTACGGAAAGATTCGCAACAACGTCTTCAGAAAGACTTCGACCTTGGCTATTCGCAAGCGCGATGACCTCCTCCCCGCAGCGTGGTGAAACACTCGTCAATATCTGGGCTAGCGCGTTGTCGAGGGGCATGAGCGCCGATGGCTGGTAGTCTGGCGTATCAATCATGAGCCAGCAGACGCGGCGGACGCGTCACCCTCGCCTTGTTCAGGTGCCTCCCGCATGCGACCACCATAAAGAGACTTAATCGTTTCTCTAAGATGACCATGCCACGAACGCGGCTTTATACCAAAGGTATCGAAAAACTTTTTACTAGACAGTGTCGAGTTGAGAAGTTCGGGGAGGCGCACCGGGCCCTCTAAGAGCTTGATGCTGTCGATGAGCTGATAAATGTCTTCGTCATGATTGGCCGCATAATCGAGTGTTTGCCGTCCAAATTCCGCTTCACGTTTAGTCTCGAGGCCGGCGTAATGATAGGTGCCCCATGCATTGGCATCGCAGTCGACTTGCTGCGCCACCGCGAACAGCGCGCTAGCAAGATCGTTGGTTGAGGTTGGGCTAAAGCGACGTCTGAACACGGTAATCTCGCCACCACTGCGTTTGGCGAGACGAATCCACGATTTGATGAGTCCGCGCTTATGCAAACCAAAAAGCCAGCCAGAGCGAATGATTATGTGATGAGGATGTGCTCTCACCGCTTCTTCGCCGGCAAGTGTGCAGCGTCCGTAAACGCCCTGAGGATTGAGCTCGTCCGTCTCGTTATAAGCTAGCTTCTTCTCGCCATCGAAGACATAGCTGTTAGAGAGGTGCAGCAGCGGAATGCCGAGGTGGTTACAGACTTCGCTCAACACCGCTGGAAGCTGCGCGTTGATTTGGCGACAGCGCTCTTGTGCCGATTCGGCGCGCTTGAGCGCGCTGTGATTACCGGAGATAAAATCGGCGAGGTTGATTAGCTGGTCTGGCCGGAAATCGGTGATGCTTCTGGCGATTGCGAGTGCGTTATCGGGATCAAAATACTTATCGGCAGGCGCAAGAAAGCGTATTTTGTGTTTACGCAAAATCTCTATCAAGGCCTTACCGGTGGGGCTCTTTCCTCCAACGATGTATAACTTCACTGCTGACTGCTTCCTAGTTAACCCGCGCGCGGACGCCATTCGCCCATGACTTTATACCGCCTTCGAGTTTGCTTTATCGGCGCGCGAAGTCAAGCGTAACTAGAAGGGAATATCGTCATCAAAATTATCGAAGTTGGTCGGGGCAGGTTGAACCTGCGGCGCTGCCGCCTGTTGCTGACGCTGACCGGGCGCTTGCTGCTGGCCAAAGGGATTATCGCCCATATCGCCACCCATTGCGCCGCCGCGGCCATCGAGCATTTGCATCTCGCTGGCGATGATTTCGGTTGAGTAGCGCTTTATACCGTCTTGCTCCCACGAACGCGTCTGCAAGCGACCTTCGATATAGAGCTTCGACCCTTTTTTAACGTACTGCTCAACGATCTCGGCAAGGCGGTTGAAGAACACGACGCGATGCCACTCGGTCTTCTCCTGCTGCTCACCTGTCGCTTTATCTTTCCAAGAGTCGCTTGTAGCGAGCGACACATTAGCCACGGCATTGCCGTTAGGCATATATCGAACCTCGGGGTCGTTGCCCAAGTTGCCTACGAGAATTACTTTGTTGATGCCTCTGCTCGCCACGTCGTGCCTCCGGTTTTTTTCGCGCCAGCCTATCGACAGGACTGGCCGGACGGCTACTTGTAAAAGTAGTCAGTATGAGAAATGACGCGTCACTGCGCGTCTAGTCTTCATAGTGTATATCATGCCATCTACGTTGAGAAATTTTAGGCAGAATCTTCTAAAAAAAGCAGTCGCGGCTTTACTCCACTAGCCGGCATTGACCATAATGCTCGGCTGCGCTGTTGTCATCCATGATCCAGACGCAGCGCGTATAGGCTTGCAAACTGCATGCCTTGATACTCTGACACCTTTGTTCGTTTACACCCAGCATCAAATAAACTAAGAGCCCCAGCATGGATCAGATCGTTGTTCGCGGTGCGCGCACCCACAATCTCAAAAACATCAACATAACGATCCCAAGGGACAAGCTAGTGGTGATAACCGGGCTCTCTGGCTCTGGTAAATCGTCACTCGCCTTCGACACGCTCTACGCCGAGGGCCAGCGCCGCTACGTTGAGTCCCTTTCGACATACGCCCGCCAATTCTTATCGATGATGGAGAAGCCCGATATCGATCATATTGAAGGTCTGTCGCCGGCAATATCGATAGAGCAGAAGTCCACTTCCCACAATCCCCGGTCGACCGTAGGCACGATAACCGAAATTTACGACTACCTTCGCCTACTGTTCGCGCGCGTCGGCGAGCCGCATTGTCCCGAACATAATTTGAAGCTCGAGGCTCAGACCGTCAGCCAGATGGTCGATCAGGTCATGAAACTGCCGGAGGGCAGCCGCATCATGGTGCTCGCACCGATTGTGCGCGACCGGAAAGGCGAGCATCTGCATGTCTTCAGCGAACTGCGCACGGGCGGTTTTATCCGCGCGCGTGTCGACGGCATTGTCTGCGAACTCGACTATCCACCCGAACTCGAAAAAAACAAGAAGCACTCGATCGATGTCGTTGTCGATCGTCTCAAAGTCAAACCCGGCATAGAACAACGCCTTGCCGAAAGCTTCGAGACCGCGATTCAATTAGCTGACGGCCTTGCGATGGTGAGCCGATCTGACGCAGAGGGCAAGGAGCTTGGAAGCGAACACGACCTCGTGTTCTCCTCACTGTTCGCCTGCCCGCAGTGTGGCCATAGTATTCAGGAGTTAGAGCCCCGCTTGTTCTCCTTTAACAATCCAGCGGGCGCCTGCACGTCGTGCGATGGTCTCGGGCTCAAACAGTTCTTCGATGAGAATCGAATCATCGTCGATGAGTCGCTCGCACTGTCCGAAGGTGCTATTCGCGGATGGGACCGGCGCAACCTCTATTATTTCCAGATGCTTACCTCCCTCGCCGAACACTACGGATTTTCGATCGATGTGCCTTTTAACGAGCTTAGTAAGACGCATCGAAACGCGATTTTGAATGGTAGCGGCAAAGAGGTCATCGATTTTTTCTACATTAATGACCGCGGCGAGACGCGCACCCGCAGCTACCCATTTGAAGGCATATTGCCCAATATGGAGCGTCGCTACCGCGAGACAGAATCTACGCATGTCCGCGAAGAGCTTTCGAAATACCTGAGTTCGCAATCGTGCCCCGACTGTGCAGGCACGCGACTCAAACGCGATGCCCGATTTGTGCTTATCCAAGGCAGTGACTTGCCAACGATAACCAGCATGACCGTTGCCCAATCACACGAGTATTTCTGCAAGCTCAAACTGAAGGGTAAGAGTGCCAAGATAGCCGAGAAGGTACTTAAAGAACTGCAAGACCGACTCCAGTTTCTTGTCGACGTTGGACTTAACTACCTAACACTCAACCGCAGCGCCGACACCCTGTCAGGCGGCGAGGCTCAGCGCATCCGCTTAGCCAGTCAGATTGGTGCCGGGCTTGTCGGCGTAATGTATATCCTCGACGAACCCTCGATTGGACTGCACCAGCGCGATAATACTCGGCTGTTAAAAACTCTGTTTCATCTGCGCGACCTCGGCAATACGGTGATTGTGGTCGAACACGACGAAGACGCTATCCGTAACGCTGATCATGTCATCGATATTGGTCCAGGGGCCGGAGTGCATGGCGGCGAAATCGTCGCACAAGGCTCTATTAAGGATATTCTCAATTCGAAAGATTCGCTCACGGGCAAGTATCTGTCGGGCAAGGAAAAAATAGAAGTCCCAGCCACTCGTGGCAAACCAGATCCGGACAAGCAGCTGCGCGTGCTCGGCGCGACTGGCAATAATCTAAGAGGTGTTGACCTGAGCATCCCCATTGGGCTTCTAACCTGTGTCACTGGCGTCTCGGGCTCTGGCAAATCAACGTTAATTAACAACACGCTTTACCCGCTCGCCGCGAGTAAGCTCAATGGCGCAACCACTCTTACTGCCGCCAAGCACACGTCGGTCGAGGGACTGGAACTACTCGACAAAGTCGTCGATATCGATCAAAGCCCGATTGGGCGCACCCCGCGATCCAATCCCGCGACTTATACCGGAATCTTCACGCCCGTTCGCGAGCTTTTTGCAGGAACGCAGGAAGCGCGCACTCGTGGTTATAAGCCCGGGCGTTTTAGCTTCAACGTCAAAGGGGGGCGCTGCGAGGCGTGTCAGGGCGACGGCGTAGTCAAAGTCGAGATGCATTTTCTACCCGACGTCTACGTCGCCTGCGATGTCTGCCGAGGCAAACGCTACAATCGGGAAACTCTAGAGGTTAAGTACAAAGGCAAAAACATAAACGAAGTTCTCGATATGACCATCGAGGCCGCGCGCGAGTTTTTCGATGCCGTACCGGCAATAGCGCGCAAACTCCAAACTCTGATGGATGTCGGCCTGTCTTATATCTGCTTGGGTCAAGCGGCAACAACGCTTTCGGGAGGAGAAGCGCAGCGAGTGAAGCTGTCGCGCGAACTCTCTAAACGCGATACAGGCAAGACGCTCTACATACTCGATGAGCCGACAACCGGCCTACACTTTCACGATATCAAGCAGCTTCTCGCGGTTTTGCACCATTTGCGTGACCAAGGCAATACGATAGTCGTCATTGAGCACAATCTCGATGTAATCAAGACTGCCGACTGGGTTGTCGACCTAGGCCCAGAAGGAGGCAGCGGTGGCGGTATGATTATCGCCGAGGGCACCCCAGAACAGATTGCGAAGAACAAAAAGTCGCATACAGGCGTCTACATCAAGCAACATCTCGCTTCAGGTGTCATCTAAATAGCAGGCACCATCACGCTGTAGCTCGCTGTAGACGCTTAACGGCGAGCGATCCAGAGTAAACGCGTGAAATGCTCACAACGCGATTCGAGTTCGTTTCCCCGACTTTCAAACGCATTCGCTACCGTTCTCCAATAAAATTGCACTTTTGTCGACTAATTCTCTCTTTCGCATTTCTTTTTCTGTCACACCTCTGTAAAATTCGCACCGTCTAATAGTCATCAAAGCGCAATGCTTTGTCGTTATGCTATGCGACGCTGATTTGCGACTAACAAAAGATCATGCGATTCGAGAGAAGGCAGTACAAGAATCAAGCTGGCGTTGGAAAGTAACCTCACCCAAAGATTATCGGGTTCATTAACGTAATCACTAAGATAAAAACAGTTTAAGCCTCGGTTTTAGAGTCGATGCGAACTTCATCTATCAGGAGAAAGCTATGCAATTCCCACCCACAGCCAGGAAGCTGTTGCTGACGTCTATTGTCGTCGCATTAGGCTACTCGACTGCAGCGATCGCACAAGACACCGCTTCTGCTATTCGCGGCAAACTACTCGACGCAGCAGGACAGCCGCTTACTAACGCGACAGTTGTCGTGCGTGACACCCGCACGGGCGCGACGCGCACATTGCAATCAAACTCATCAGGCACTTTTTATGCGACTAACCTCCCCGTAGGCGGTCCGTACAATGTTACGGTGAATGGCACGAAAACCGTGACTGTCGACTCGATCGCACTGGGTGATATCTACAACCTAAGCATTGAGATGGGCGAGACGCAGATCCAAGAGATTATTGTTCTTGGCGGCACAAACACCTTCGTCGACGTGGCTGCAGGGCCATCAGCCTCTTTCTCAACCTTCGACATGCAAACATCGGTTGCCTACGATCGAGACATTAAAGATGTGTACTCCATCGACCCACGCATGAATCTCGACGGCGATACTCAGGTTAACTGCGTAGGCAAGCATCCACGCTTTAACAGCATCAGCCTCGACGGCATCAGCCAGAACGACCGATTCGGCCTAAACAGCAACGGGTATTCGACCGCGACTGGCATGCCTTTCCCCTACGAGGGTATCGCTCAGGTTTCAGCAGAGCTTGCGCCTTTTGACGTGACTTACGGCGGCTTCACCGCATGTAACATCAACGCGGTGACTAAGTCTGGAAGCAATGAGTGGACAGGCACCGTATTCATGGAGCGTACCGGCGATCAATGGCGCGGCGACTCACTTGAGGTAAATGGCCGAGTACAAGATTACTCCAGCAAAAGTTTCACTGAAGACACAAAGGGCTTCAGCATCGGTGGTCCGATCTTGGAAGATAAACTCTTCTTCTATGGCGCCTACGAAGAATCAGAGCAGCCACGCTTTCTCGCAGCAGGTTACGCCGGCTCAAACAACGGCGTTGAGCGCTCATGGCTGAGTAAAGAAAATCATGACCGCATTGAGCGCATTGCTAAAGACCTCTACAACTACGATCCCGGTGGCCTGCCTGCCGATGGCACACAGACTGACGAGAAGTACATGCTCCGCGTCGATTGGAATATCAACGAACAGCACGATGCGAGTGTAATTTACAACTATTATGACGGTATTCAGCTGCGCTCCTCCGATGGTGACGACAACGAGTTCGAGTTCGCAAATCACTTCTACAACAAGGGTGCTGTGTCTGAAACGACTACCGTTCGCCTGCGTTCGCAGTGGTCAGATGCGCTCTCTAGCGAAATGTTCTACAGCAAAAACACCATGGATGACTCGCAGGTTACCGTGGGCCCCGCGGATTTTGCTGACATGCAAATCAGTATTGGTCGCGATACTGTTTACCTCGGTGCCGACGACTCGCGCCAAGCTAACGCCCTCAATACTGAGTCTGATTTCTTCAAAATTGCAGGCGAATACCTCCTCGGCGATCAGGTACTGACTTTTGGCTATGAGCGCGAAACGCTTAACGTCTTCAACCAGTTCGTGCAGCATGCGCGCGGCGGAGAGTACGATTTCTTCGACGACTCAGCAGCCAACTCAGCTGCTTGTCAGGCTCTTACTGCTCAGGGTCGATTTGATGATCCTAGCTGCGGATTGTCAGGCATAGACCGCTTCGAACTGGGTCGCCCGAGCCGCATTTACTACGGCAGCGGCGGCGGCACTAATAACGCGGCCGACGCAGCGGCAAGCTTTGAAAACTCGCTCAACACTGTTTACCTACAGGACGAGCTGTATATCGCTGACTACAACTTAACTGTTGTGGCTGGCCTTCGTTACGACTGGTTCGAAAGCGACGACAGGCCCAACTTCAACCAAGCCTTCACATCAGCGAACGGCGGCCTACGTAACGATACTAATATCGACGGTCTCGACCTTCTCATGCCTCGACTTGGCTTTACCTGGGAAGCGAACTACAACCTAACAGTTCGCGGTGGCGCAGGCCTCTACTCAGGCGGCAATCCTAATGTCTGGATTTCGAATGCGTGGAGTAACGACGGTCTAACGAACGTGCAGCTACAGAATCGTAACTTCAACGGCGCTCGCTCAATCTTCAGCAATTGGGAACTCAGTGGCGCAGGCCGACCAGGCTACGATGTTCCACAGGAAATGATCGACCAAGTCGCTAACACGACAGCTGATTCGGCAAGCAACAGTTTCCTCGTGCTGATCGATCCAAACTACGAGCAGCCTTCGGAGTGGAAACTCGCTTTGGGTGGTACCTATACGTTTGATAGTGGCCTGAGCGTAGACGCAGACTTCCTCTACTCTATCGCGAATGACGCAGCCTACTATGTAGACGTCTCTCAAGAGCAAATAGGTGTAACGACTACCGGTCAGCCGATCTTCGATTACGCAACCGGCCGTGACAACTTTATGCTCACTAACTCTGATCGCGAAGCGAAGTCGACGTCTTTCTCGTTAGTGGCGCGTCACGACTATGACTTTGGTTTGGATTGGATGGTTGGCTACGCGTTTACCGACGCCGAAGATATCAGCCCAATGACTAGCTCTACGGCCGGTTCGAACTTCGACAACCTCGCGGCTAACACAATCGTAAATCCAGAGCCAGGCATCTCGAACTACAACACGCCTCACCGCATTACGGCGCGTCTGTCTTACGGGAAAGAGTTCTTCGCGGGCTATGAGTCGCGTATTACAGCCATGTTCTACCGCAAGCAGGGTCAGGGACAGAGCCATGTAATGGGCTCGGTTGATCTCGAAGGCGATGGCGCATTCGGACGTCACCTCCTCTATGTACCCGGTCCTAACGACGGTAACGTTGTCGTTGGCCCTAACTTCGATGTCGCGGCGTTCCAAGCCTTCATCGAACGTGAAGGCTACGGTCAAGGCTTCGTTGACCGCAATGAAAACAATGCTGCATGGTCATCACGCCTCGACCTGCGAATCGATCAAGAGATCCCCACGTTCCTCGGCGCAAGCAAAGGCCGTGTCTATCTCAAGATCTACAATGTCATGAACATGTTAGACGACAGTAAAGGGCTTCAGTACGACGCCCAGTTCTTCTCCCAGCAAGTGGTTGACTCTAATGTCAATGCGCAGGGACAGTATGTCTACAATACGTTCACCGACCGCGGCCTGACTGATCTGCTAGAGAACCAGTCACTGTGGGAAATGCGTCTTGGTATCCAGTTCGAGTTCTAAATACTAAGATCCATAGAATGATCTAGTCGAGAACCTATCGACTTAGAAAGCCCGCCTGGCATCAGGCGGGCTTTTTTTATGCCGATGCGTTGCAATTTCCTACATTTAATACTAAGTTCGGTCTTAGCTTATGATGCAGACAAAGCGCGTGTCAGAGTCCCTCCCCCCCCGCAACACCGACAGGCACGCATTCCATAATAAGAAGACGGAGCAATGTTTTGTGAATGATTCAGTGAATTTACAACTAACACGCAGACGTTTTATCAAGGGAGTCATCTTCTCCGGCGCGGCGGCAACGTCGGGCGCTGGCGTCTACCTCGCTGCCAATGCGCAGTCGGGTAATGGCGGAATGGAGCGCTTGATAACACTCACAATCAATGGCCGAACGCGACGTGTTGACGTGCCCCCTACAGAAACCCTGGCTAACACCCTTCGCTATAGACTCAATCTCACAGGGACTAAAATCGGCTGCAATCGCGGCGAATGCGGCGCCTGCACCGTGCTCATCGACGGCGTACCTAATTATGCCTGCTCGGTGCTGACGCACAATGTGAAGACTAAGCAAGTGACATCTATCGAAGGCATAAAAGCCGAAGATGGGACACTGCACGCAGTGCAGCAGGCGTTTATTGCCGAAAACGCGCCACAGTGCGGCTTCTGCACGCCAGGACAGATCATGTCAGCGGTTGCGCTGCTAGCGAATAATCCACGGCCGACGAAGGCGGAGGCAGCTCAGGCGATGTCTGGCAACCTGTGCCGCTGCGGTGCTTATGAACATTATCTGAATGGCGTCCTGCGCGCCTCGGGGCAAATAGCATGAGTACACATATAGGATTCGACTTTACGCCGCCCGACGTACCCGGAAAAGTTACGGGCGAAATCAAATATGCCGAGGACTATAAACGCGAGGGCATGGTCTTTGCTCGGTTATTAACCAGCCCGCTACCCAGCGGCAGAGTCGTTGGCATCGACGCCAGAGAGGCACTGCGGATGGATGGCGTTCTCGGCATATTCACCGCCGACGACCTCCCACCGGTAGCGCCACCCGCCAACCCTGCTTTGGCATCGGAATATGTCAGCTTTGTCGGCCAACCTATTCTTGCAGTCGCGGCCGTCACCGAGGAGATCGCTGAATCGGCCATCGAGAAAATACGCGTCGATTTCGAACGCCGCCCGTTCGTGGTTGACCCCCTCGAGAGCCTCTCGCCTGGGGGCGCTAATGCTTACCCAGAGGGCAATACGTTGGTACGAACGGAGGAAGAAGGCCCGGAAGGTACGCCTATACGCGGCGCCGAAATTCGCGACGTCAAATGGCCACAATCGGCAATCGATGCGCTTAGAGCGGGCAAAGAACCCAAAGGGGCTGAATTCACCACCGAATGGAGCTTCGGCGACCTCGATGCCGGCTTCGCTGAAGCAGCTGTCATCGTCGAAGAGCCGTTCGTTACCATTGGCTACCCGCATCACTCACTCGAGTCCCGCACCTGCATGGCTTATTGGGAAAATGGCAAATGCTATTTCCATGGCTCTTCGCAGAGCCAAAGTGCTAACGATAATGGCCTCGCACGCATGCTAGACATCGATCCTGCCAACCTCGTGTTTATCAATGAAGCAACGGGAGGTGGTTTCGGCTCAAAAATTGGTCCTTACCCTTACATGGCCATCTCGGGCAATTTCGCTAAACGCCTGAACAGACCTCTGCAGCTTAGAATCACGCGTGAGCAGGAGTTTTACATCGGTTCAGCGCGCTCAGGTATGCAGGGCTGGATCAAAATGGGCGTGAAGGCCAACGGTAAAGTCTCAGCAATAGACCTTGTGGTCGTCAATGATGGCGGTATGACCGGCGCCGGCAGCGGGAATTCCTCTGCGCAGCACGTCACCGTGGCCTATCAGCCCGAGAACATGAGGTTCCGCGGCATCTCTGTCTATACCAATACTACGCCTCGAGGAGCACAGCGTGGCCCTGGTCAGAATGAGATGGCCGCTGTACTCGCGCCTATCGCCGACAAGGCCGCGAAAGCTATCGGCATGGACCGCGTCGCATTCCGCCGCATGAACGCGATCGACAGCGATGGCTTTGAAGGCGGTGGACAAGGGCCAGTTACCAGTGCTTTCGTCCGCGAAGCGCTGGATCAAGGCATGCGCACCTTCGGCTGGGAAGAAAAGAAGGCTCTTGCCAAACAAAATGGCAGCAAAGTTCGTGGACTCGGTGTCGGCATTGGCTACCACGGCGCTGGTGGTCGAGGCTACGACGGTCTGGTGCGTATCGGCACCGACGGCAAGCTCTACATTCACAGCGGCGTCGGCAATCTAGGCACCTATTCCTACGCAGGCACCTGTCGCGCCGCTGCTGAGGCGTTACAAGTACCGTGGGAACGCTGCGAAATAGTGCGTGGCCGCACCGACAATCATCTGCCTCACAGTTCGGGACAGGGCGGTTCGAATACCATCTTTACCCACACCCGAACTAACTGGGTAGCCGCTCAAGATGCAATAAGTAAATTGAAAGAAATTGCTGCGCAGGATCTTGGAGGCGAACCAGAGGATTACACGATCGGAGACGAACGCGTCTTTGCAACCGCCGATCCAAGCCGCGGCCTAAGCTATGCGCAGGCCGCCGCCCGCGCGATCGAGCTAGGTGGTAAGTTTAGCGGCGAGGAGTATCCCGATGATATCAATCCAATTACCCAGCGCGCAGTCCAAGGTCTGGCTGGCTCTGGTCTAATTGGCGTTGCCAAAGACAACATCCCTGGCGAGGGTCAGCCTCCCGGAATCCTCGTTGGCTTCTGTGAAATCGAACTCGATAAAGATACTGGCAAACTCGAAATTTTGGATTACACAGCTGTCGCTGATTGCGGCACGGTTGTACATCCAAAAAATTTCGAAAATGCGATGCGCGGAGGCGCTGTTTGGGGAGTAGGACTTGCTGCGTTCGAGCGCCACGTCTACGACCCTCAGAACGGGCTGCCAGCTAATACGGGACTTTACCAGAGCAAGCCACCGACCTATCTCGACGTGAATGTTGAGACCAAAATGGGAGCAGTCAACATCCCCGACCCACAAAACCCAACGGGCGGTCGTGGTATTGGTGAGCCTACTCAGGGAGCGGCCGCTGCAGCGCTTGCCAGTGCGATTTCGGATGCCCTAGATGGTCACGTGTTTAACACCGCACCGACCACAACGGACATGATTATCAACCACTTGGCGGGTAATGATTACAGCACCAAGTATCTGAAAACTAACACTTTCTGAGGTTAACTATGCCATCTTATGACGTAATGCCAAATATGGAGCTGTACCAACCGGTACGGGTTGAGGATGCCCTCGACATAGCTAGCCGCTACGCAGATCGTGGTTGGCTGGTAGGCGGCGGGCAAGACACGTACGGCTGGCTCAAAGACCGAGCAAAACGAGCCGATGCCCTAATCGATCTCAGCGCGATCGAGTCGCTACGCGGTATCCGGGAGACGCCCGACGGCGTAGAAATCGGTGCGCTAACTACGCTCACCGAAATCGCCGAAAGTGGCCTGCTCAAACAACGTTTTTCTTTACTCTCTGACGCGGCGTCTGTGGTTGCAAGCCCACAGATCCGCAACATAGGCACGCTCGGCGGTAATGTCTCGCAAGACGTGCGCTGCTGGTACTATCGCCGCGGCCTTTCTTGTTACAGAGCAGGAGGGAATCTGTGCTACGCCGACACGCCTCAGGGCATGAACCGCGAGCATTCACTTTTCGAAACAAGCCGCTGCGTGGCTGCTGGCGCCTCTGATACAGCGCCGGCCCTCGTCGCTCTCGACGCAACGATGGTGCTGCGCTCGGTCGACGGAGAACGCACGCTCTCGGCAGAAGAGTATTTCGTTGGACCTGCAGTCGATATTGAGAACACCACTGCGCTTCGCACAGGGGAAATTCTAACTGCGGTTAGGCTTCCCAAAGAGTGGGCCAACGCGTCGTTCTACTATGAAAAAGTCGCAGATCGCAATGTATGGGATTTCTCGCTGGTGAACGTCGCTGCGGCATTCAAGGTCTCAGACGGAACTATTCAAGAGTCACGCGTCGTTTGTGGTGCGGTACAAGCTACGCCGAGAAGGCTGCAAAGTGTTGAGCAAGCGATCCGTGGCAAAGCCAAAGGCGCGGTAACTGCTGCCAGTGTTGCCGGAATGGCATCAGAAGGAGCACGTGCTCTAGCCCACAACGGGTTTAAAATCCCGCTGATGGAAAATTTAGTGAAACGAGCGATTAGCGCATAGGTTCGAGTGATAGCGCTGCGCTGATTTGCGCGGTAATTGACTAAATGCCAATCGCCGCGCATAAGGTATAAAAAAAGGGCTTTCCCCATTACGGGTTAGCCCTTTTTTATGCACTCGACAGAGTGCTGTTTTTCTAATTTAGAATAGGTTTCCGACCCAATAGCCTACAGTCATGATGACAATATAGCAGGCAAGGATTCCTAGAACGACTGGCTGTAGGTGCGCGTGAACTTGATGATCTTTAACGTCATGATCTTCTAGCATTTTATCTACTCCTTCGTAATTGAATAGAGTATCCAGAATAACCAAAATCGGTCCACGGACCATGATCTAGATCACACTTTGGCACGCGCCGCAGCAGAGTGACTTGCCGCTAGGGGCTCTGTAGTTTCTGTTTAGATATTTGAAAGACCGAGTCAAACCATGTTTTTTCGTCGTTCAAATTCGGCACCAATTTGAACGACTCGCCGCCACCTTCCATGAATTCTTCGCGGTATTCAATACCTATCTCATGAATGGTTTCGAGACAATCCGACACAAACGAGGGAGTCACGACAGCGACTTTCTTCACGCCCTTCTCGATAAGTGCTTCTAAATGTTCGTCGAGATAGGGCTGTATCCAGGCTTGGTTTCCGAAGCGAGACTGGAATGCTATCGAGTAGCGATCTTGGCTCCATCCCATCGCGGCGACAATTCCTTTCGTGGTGGCCACACACTGTGCGCGATAGCAGAGCTTGTTTTTCTCGCCAATCGATTCGCAACAAGCGCCCATCTGACAAACATTATGTTTGTCCGCCTTCTTAATATTCGACTCAGGAAGCCCGTGATAACTGAATATTACATGCTCAGCGTCTGCGTCCCTTACGTGTTTGCCTATCAACGCCGCCCACGCTTCTATAAAGGGAGGCTCTGCATAGAGGTCATCGACGAATTTTAGGTTGGGCGTTGTAACCCACTTTTTCGCTGCTTCGCGAACCTCATGAAAGACTGAGGCTGTTGTTGCAGTTGAATATTGAGGGAATAGTGGCATGACCAGGATGTCATGACACCCCAGACGCTCGAACTCTTTCATCGAATCCCACACAAAAGGCTCACTGTAGGCCATTCCGTTGAGCACAATCACCTCTTCGCCTGCGTCCCTGTAAGCCTGCTGGACGCTTGCTTGCAAACGATCTGCATACACTTTTAAGGGAGAACCTTCATCCATCCAAATCGCGGCATAATCTTTTGCAGTTTTAGGCGCGCGAAACGGCAGGATTATTAAATTACGTAGCAACCAGCGCCCGATGGGATTGAAGTCGAAGACGAAGGGATCAGAAAAAAAGTATTTATAGAATTTCCTGAGTCCTTTCGCTGTAGGCTCCTCTGGGGTACCAAGATTGAGGAGTAATATACCTTTTGTCGCCATGGGGTCATCCTTGTGTGAAACTTGAGCTAAACGCCTAAACGCTAACTTGCTTTGACTCTATTGTACGATGCCGAGACCTCAAAGGGTTTAACCTGCGCGCAGAAAGTTGGCCTATCTCAATCGCCAACCTGTTTGCGCGTGTCCTCCTCGAAAAGCAACTCCAGCTCGCGTCGCCCCTGGCGTGCAATATTTCTAAGTTCCTCCATTTCTTCCAAATGCTGAGCAGATCGCTCTAAAAGCTCCTCGTCGTGCAATCGAAAACGTTTGGCGACCTCGAGCGCTTGGCCCTCGGTATAGCCAAGCTGCTCTAATGTCTCGGTAGCGGCCTCTAAGCTGCTCGCGAAGGTTTCCCTTACTACCGACTCCACTTTGCGCTTATAGAGCTCATAGGCATGAAATCGATCGACGGCGCGCGCGATTATCTTAATACGCACATTCTGCTCACGCGCGAGGTCAATAATCGCTAAGGACTGAGCGACGTCATTGACTGCAACGACAAGTATTTTTGCGTGTTTGATGCCTGCGCTGCGCAGCAGATCGACGCGAGTTAGATCGCCATAGAACAGACGGTTACCAAACTGCTTGACGAATTCTACATGCGCAGAATCTTTGTCCATTGCCGTAAAGGGTATGTGGCGCGCCCGCAACAGGCGTCCGATAATTTGTCCGAAACGACCAAACCCCGCAATGATGACCTCGGGCTGATGCGAATCCCAATGTCTATCCTGATCGGGCTGCTCGACGCTGCGGCTGCGCCCAATGCGCCGGTAGAGGATCACGAGCGGCGAGGTAAAGGCCATCGAGAGGCCGACGATAAGGGTAAGCTGCTCGGCCAATGCCGCATCGAACAGCATCGCTTGCTGCCCCTGAGACAAGACCACAAACGCGAATTCACCGCCCTGTGAAAGGATCAGGCCCAGCTGAATGCCCTCTTTTAATGAGACATGCCGCCAGCGCAGAATCGCCGTGATGATGACTGTCTTAACAAAAACCAGCCCTAGTGCCAACAAAACGAAGCGCAGCGGCCTTGCCCAGAGCAGCTCGAGATTGAGCGTCATGCCGATAGCGATAAAAAACAGCCCCAGAAGCATCCCTTTAAACGGCTCGATATCGGACTCGAGCTGATGCCTGTAGTCCGAATTCGCGAGCATAATGCCTGCGAGAAAAGCCCCCAGACCCATCGACAGGCCTACAGCATTCATCAATACAGCAATGCCAATCACAATAAGTAGGCTTGCCGCTGACATGACCTCACGGTTGTTTGATCGCGCCACGGCGGCAAGCAGCTCGCTCAAGCCGAAGCGACCAAAAGCAACCACCCCAACGAGCGCCAGAATCGTGACATACCACGCGGAGGTTGAGGCGCCAGTGGCAACGGGTGCGAGCACACTGACCGCGATGAGGATAGGGATCACGGCGAGATCCTGTAACAGCAGAATCGAAAAGCCTTTCCGTCCCAACGGTGATGCGAGTATTCGCTCCTCACTCATCAATTGAATCGCCAGCGCTGTAGACGAAAGTGCGAGCGTCAAGCCGAGAACAAAGGCAAGTGGAATCGCCATCAGCATGACCATCCCGAACCCAATAACCAGCCCAGTCAGTAACACCTGCGAACCACCGAGCACAACAATATGATTGCGCATGCTCCACAACTTTTCTGGCGCAAGCTCAAGCCCGATAACGAATAACAGCAAAATAACGCCGTACTCGGCAAAATGCAGAACAGACTCAGGATCCTCGATAATACCTAGCGCGTGCGGCCCCAGCACGATACCCGCAAACAAATAGCCGAGTATCGAACCCAGTCCCATGCGCTTAAACAGAGGCACAGCAATGACGGCAGCGAGCAGGTAATACAACGCATTAATCAGAAGGCTGTCGGAGTGCATTCGTGTTTCCCTAGATTCTTTGGCTTGTAATGGAAATCTTCACCGGTGCGACGGAACGTATAGTGTTGTGCGTATAGTGTTGTAGCAAAAGTGCCTGACCGGCCGCGTTTGAGCGCATCGTTAACCGGGTAACTCAACTTGTATGTCGGCTGAATGAAAACCGGTATCAGAATTATTTGTTACTAAAATGCACATTTTTTTGCAAAAATGCAGTAGACTCAGCGTCAGTGTGGGTTTTCGGCGAGCGGAAAACAATGCTTTTTGAGCCCTAATCTGACATTTATTCTCTTCCAAAAGGGGAACGGTATTATGAGCAAGACTTCTTCATTCATTCTCGCGGCGTCTATTACCGCTGCCTGCGGCTCTGCCGCTGCGGGGGAGCGCGTTGGCGACTTCGCCCTTATTGATCATAAAGGTGCTTTCCAGAGCATGGCATGGCATGACGATGCTGCCGCCATCGCATTTTTACCCCAAGCGGTTGGCGCAACTGACAAAGCCTCTCTTGCCGCGATGCAAGCACTGCAAACAAAATACCAAGATCAGGGAATTGAGTTCTTCCTACTCAATCCAGGTCTACAAACTGACCGCGCAGCAGTCGCGGCGGATATCGGGCCTATCGATATGCCCGTGCTGATGGACGACGCGCAGCTCGTTTCAGAAATGCTAGGCCTCACCCGCCTTGATGAAGCAGTGCTTTATGATCCCAGTACCTTTGAGCTTCTCTACCGTGGCCCCGCCATGGGCATGGATAGCGCAATAGAACAGACGCTTGCCGGTCAAAAATTCGACTTAATCAGCACCGCGACAATGGGTCAAACAATCGATTACCGCAATACTGCCGCGCACGCCGACCTCTCTTACGCTAACGACATCGCCCCTATCATTGCAGAGAATTGCGCCGAATGTCATCGCGAAGGCGGTATCGCGCCTTTTGCAATGGACAACAGCCTAGCAGTACAAGGCTGGTCGCCAATGATTCGCGAAGTGGTCATGACCAAGCGCATGCCACCCGGTCAGATCGACAACAAAGTGGGCCACAAGATCAAAAACGAAATGAATCTCAGCGATGAGGAGATGCAAAAACTCGTTCATTGGATCAATAACGGCTCGGTTGTCGAGGGCAACGAAGATCCTTTGACAGCCCTTACTTGGCCCAACACCAAATGGACTCTTGGCGAACCTGACCTTATCGTTAAGGTTCCCTCACAGACTATTCCGGCTACTGGGGTTGTCGATTATATGGACATACAAATCGATCTCGGTCTCACAGAAGACCGTTGGGTACGAGGCAGTGAAGTCGTGCCTGGTGCTCCTAGCGTGCTTCATCACATCATCACGACCGTTATCCCCCCAGAGGGCGCGCCAGATTTCCAGCAAATTCTGATGGAAATTCTAGCCAAACTGCCTCCAGAAAAGTCATTGGCAATTCGCACGAAACTCTTTGCATCGATCGCCGCAGGCGAGCGTCCGGATATCGACGCGATCTTCCGTGAGGCCCCTGAGATCGACGTTAGCGCCTTTTTAAGCGGTGGCAGGAATCCAGACAGCGCAGGTATCGCAGGCTTCGCGCCAGGCAACGCAGTGGCCCTTAATCCTGAGGGCGTTGGCGGCCTGTTGCGTGCTGGCTCTAAACTCAATCTACAGATGCACTACACGACATCTGGCAAAGAGACGACAGATGAGACTGAAATCGGCATCTATTTCTACCCGGAAGGATATATTCCAGAGGAGCGGATGGGGGGCGGCGTTGGCAATGCTTTCACTATCAACATTCCTCCACAAGCGAAAGACCACGAAATGCAGCTTGTTACTTATGTACCGGAAGAAGCCGAAATTTTCAGCCTGATGCCACACATGCACTTCCGCGGCAAACGCATGAGCTTCACGGCCGAATTCCCAGATGGCAGTGAGGAGCTACTGTTGTCTGTTCCTGCTTATTCTTTTAACTGGCAGCTTAAGCATGAGCTTGCCGAGCCATTGAGAGTGCCGGCGGGAACGAAGATTGTCGCCACGGGCGCTTTCGATAACTCAGCACAAAATCCTTACAATCCCGACCCATCGATCGAAGTCAATTGGGGAGAACAGAGCTGGGAAGAAATGTTTATGGGCTTCTACACTTGGAAGAACGTTGAGCAGGGTGGATCTGAGTAGTTAAGCTAAGTACTTGGGCGAGGGAGTTTCTTCCCCTCGCTGAGCTTTATTTATTACTAGAAGCAAAGAAGATAAAAATGGCGAACTCCCAAAGGGGTTCGCCATTTTTTAATTAGCTTCTCGCGACATTCTCTTTAGCCACTAAGGGTTATCACATCTGCGACGGAGTCCAGTCGCACTCTTCGCACTCGGGTGAAATGCCGTTCTCCGCAAGCACAGCGAAGATGAAATCACGCCAAGTCTCGTTAGGCTGCCAAACGGAATTCATATCCGCCTTCGCTTCAGTAATATCGACACCTTCGTAGATAACCCGATACAAAAAGCTGAAAGCAGTTGCACGCGCGTTAACCTGACAGTGCAGAAGCGTTTTCTTGTCGGTGTCGCGGCGCAAAGAGTCGGCGAACGCATAGAAATCCGCGGGTAGTGGATTATTCCACGTGACAGGAATATGCATGTACTCCATGCCTAACTCTTTTACGACCTGATCTGCGTCAGGCAAGGCATTTGGGTTATTAGTGAACGCGATATAAACAATTCGTTCAAACCCGTTTTGGGCAATAGCTGAGAATTGCTCCTTAGTCGGCTGACCCGAGCTCGCAAACGTCGCGCTGTATTGCCTAAAGTTTGTAATATCGGCAAGTGATGGGTCGGTAGGCTCGATGGCGAGTACGCTGGCGCTTAGCGCGCTAAGCAAGGACGCCGCAGCGATCGATGAAGTCAGGTTTGAACGCAATCTTGTGAGCGAACGAATCATAAGTACAGCCTCTTAAAAGATGAGTAACAGGAATATATCAGTTTTTGACAACCTTCTGCACGCTCACGCATGGAGCGAATTTAGAATATCTAACGCCCTCGCCGCCTCCGGTGTTTGCACGAAAACGTGGTCGTGGAATGCGGCCGCAATGACATTAGCGCTAATCCCTGCCTCGCCAAGGCGAGTCGCTACTACTGCGGTCAATCCTACCGCATGCAAACTCGAATGAACGTCGAGGGTGATCCCCGTAAAACTTCCGTCAAAGCTCAGACCTAGCTCTGTAGCGCGTCCCACTGGCAGCAAGACGCTCAGGCCCTCTTTTTCTTGAAACGTCGCGAGCGCTTCTGTGGCAAGAGTTGGTGTTCTCACAAGCTGGTCGGGTGTAAGTGAACAGAATGCCCACTCCCCAGCGAGCCTACGCGGGGCGAGTGACTCTAACAGCTGTTCTAAATCGGTCAGTCCATTCATAACTCTTTCAGATCACTCGTGTCAGATCTTAGCCAAGCCATTGGTATATCGCTTTCGAGACTTCCGTCGAGGTTGAGCACACGGTTTTGCAGCTCCCCTTCTTGCCGAAACCCGAGCGACGCGTAAAAGGCTAGTGCTCGTTTATTGGATTCACGCGTGATTAGTTCAACTCGGTTAATGTGCGGCCGCTGAGTGTTAACCGAAGATAAAAAATGCGTGAAAATATCACGCCCTAAACCTTGTCCCTGTAGACTCGGATGCACGGCTATCGTGAGGTCCGTAAGAATATGACTGAAGCAGAAGATTTCGGGGCTATAACTGTGAATTTCGGCGACAATCTCTTTGCGCTCGTCGACGGCTACAAACCCAAGGCCACGCGAGATCGTGGCGTGAAGAAAATTTTCAACGTAACTACGAGTGATTTCTACAGGCAGGCGCGCTAGACCACCGGGACTTTCGGCAACCGCACGGTATAACGAGTGCACGCTTGCAAGATCATCAATCGCCGAAGGCCGCAATTCGATAGAGTTAGCTCTGACCATAGAATTGTCCCATGACTTGCTTTATTTCATCGCCATCAACGAGCCTGAATCCACGCGCCGTAAACTCATCGAGCTCTTTCTGCGTCGGAAATGTAAAATAACTACCAGCGTTTGCGTCCGTTTTTTGCGACAGGCTCTCTATCGGTTCCCCGCGACCAATTGCATTGACAGTATCAGCGAGAAGCTCGCAGCCATCTTTATACAGCCCCAACACGTGCCAGAGGTAAGATTTTGTCTGATCTACCTGAAAAGAAGTCGTGGCGACGATTCTTCCGGTGTCGATACCACTGTCATCAATCGTGTGTAGCGTCATATTGAGCTCTTTATCACCGTTGAGCATTGCTCGAAAAGTCGCCATCACGCCTCTGTAATCAGGGAGCCTGCCAGAATGTAGATTTATCACACCATGGGTTGGAACGCTGATAGCCTCTTCTCGCAAAATTACCCCGTAGCGAATCGATAGAACGAGATCTGGCTGCGTCGCCGCGAATTCTGGCAACCCTGTGGTATTAATTGTATTTAATTCGCGGATAGGCGCGGCGAGAAATCTCTCCAACCCCTTAAAAGTCAGCATCGCCCCCGAGTTCGCCTCGTCTCCGTCGCAAAGAGGGAAAATGATGTCATTAACCAGCGTCTGCTCAAAAAATCTTAGAGTATCCAACGCCTCTGGTCTTCGCACCTCGACCGCTGC
>JAFMKB010000091.1 GCA_017853205.1 Gammaproteobacteria bacterium | reverse complement strand
AAATTAACTACCGCAAGCACTTGGCGCCCTAGAAGGGACTCTCGATTGTAGAGGTCGGTAATTTGTGCACTTGATTTTTTAAGGCCAATTTCAGCGCCAAAATCGACTTGCAGTTTATACGCAGGCCTGCGCGCCTCGGGAAATTCTTCGACAGAGACTATCGTACCCACGCGAAGATCCACCCGCATAAAGTCATCCCATTCGATAGTTTGTGACCTGCTCGGCGCTGGCGTCATTTCTGGTTTATCGGCATTCAATTTGCTCAATGTCACACTCCCTTTCTGTTTATTCAGCCGTAGCTTAATCCAAATATCGCCATGTCGATATCTTCGCCGCCTGCCCTCGATACACTCCGCTCTCGTCGATTACATTCCAGACGACGGCGTCGCTAATCTCAAATCGACGACCGCTTGCGCTCACACGGATGCCGCTATAATTCTCGATAAATCCACTGCGGGTGACTTCTTCGAGTAATCGAATGCGATCCTCATCTCTGGTTTGACCAGAGGATTTACGCGACGGCAGCCGAACAAAGTCTTCAAAGCTTCGCTCGAATAAGGTGAGGGCCAGGTCGTTGCCAAAATTGAAAAGTGGATCAGCCTCAGTACCATGAGAGAGAAGCGCAAAATTTGCTGTTAAGATTTCATCAACACTGGGCTCTGAAACCCCACAGATAAGAGGCCGGCCGAGAGCTGCGTGGTAGCTACTAGCCAACAGTTTTGCCTGCTGTTGAATAGTCACTAAGGTCCAATCTCTTCTGGTTTGAGGAACTTCACGCGGTTTTTATACCAAGACTACGAGCTATACGTCGAAGAATCGCAAGTCGGCCGACATCAGGCAGATCGAAGTCATGCGTCGCAGGTATCCAAAACGGATTTCTAAAATGAGGTTTATCTGATCGACTATTCATCGGAGTATAATACGTGCAGTTTTCAAAGTAGTAATGAGTGACTTGTGAATGACGGCTTCGGCTCAAATCTGTTTGAGCAGCACCGCCATGGAGTAAATTGGCATGCCAAATAAGCGCCTGCCCCCGCTTGATAGTGCCGAACTCAGGAGTCAGGGCTTGGGCTTCGATAAGCGCTTGGATATGGGTTTCGTAGTGACGGTAGTTTTCATAACCGGGCTCAAGACCGAAGTCTTGCATCGTATATTCCTTTAATTTGTGGCTCCCAGGATAGTATTGCAGAGGACCATTGCTTCCATCGATATCTTCAAGCGCCACCCAGACTCCCGCCATAAATCCTTTGGGAATAGAGTTGAAATGAATGGTATCCGAATGGGTCAGCTGGCGCGTACCAATGGGGAAGTTCAGGGTCTGAAAAGGCAGTGCCGCGCGGCCAAAAAGCTGCTCTAGCGCCGCAAGGGCGATGGGTAAAACTGCTAATTGACGCACCTCATCCACTGTTTTCCATGCGTCCTGCACTCGCGCGGGAGCTGTCGGATTTTGCAGCCGATCATCTGGATATAAAGACTCTACTTTCGTGAGCAATGCTGCAATAAAGTTTTCATCGAGACCAAGATCGATTACCAGATAGCCATGTGTATCAAAGTGTGCGATCTGCTCTTCAGTCAGTGGTGGCGCTGACTTTTTATAAGCCATAGTCGGTCTCTGGTTGCCGCTTGCTTTCATGATTTGGCGCTCTCCTCGCTTGGGCCTTACTTTAAGCTAGGCACAGCTAAAGCGACTAGCCTTGTGCACTAAAATATAACATAGTGAGTCGCTACGCCCCTACGTCGCTTAAGCAGTAAAATGAGCACTCGAAACCATCCATATTTAACTGAGGACCTGACGCTTTATGCATAAATTCACGAGCGTAATCTGCCTATTGAGTGTTGGCCTGTTCACTTCAATGTCAGTCGCTGCTGCGGCTACCGAGAACGACAGCGTTGCAACACAGGCTCTTGAAAGAGGTCGTGCGCTATTCCTCGATAATTGCGCAGAATGTCATCAAAGCAACGGCCGTGGCCTTAAAGGAATCTATCCTTCGCTGGCAAGTAGCGAGGTCGTTCGCGGCAGCGGCACAGACGTCGCACTCCAGCTGATTATCGGGCGGGGAGAAATGCCTTCATTTGCTGGCGCTATGAGTCCGCAAGATATGGCAGATGTCGTTACTTATGTGCGCAATGCTTGGGGTAATAAAGGTGACGCAATTGACGCTATATCGATTGAGCGCCTGTTGGACTAGCTAGCACAAAATTACGTTTAGCGTTGGTAATAAAAAAGCGCCGGCGAAAAGACCGACGTTCAAATACAAGGAGAGTGTTTAAATTAGCTTAAAGGGGATAAAGGGAAATATTGTTTCGCCTATATTAGTGACAAAGAATTTGTAGCAGCCTCACCAAGCAATCACTCAGCTTACGCTCTCTTGACCGAGATGCAATCAGCACCCTAGACTTGCTTAATTCCAGCGCGTACCTTCAAGGCTTAAGCGCAAGTAACCCGGTTTGAATTTATGCGCCAGCCCTCAAGCTCTAACAACGCGACCCTCCAAGACACAAGCGATGGATTGGACGTCGCAATAGATCCCCAGTTCCAATTCTATCTCCGCGAGCCCCCTCGCATCAGTTATTCACAACCCGAGGACCCTTGGTTTCGTCGCCGCCTGGTCTCTACCCTTGAGGCAATGCTGGGTCGAAATAAAATTGAAAAAACCTATTACCGCCTCAAAGAGGCGCCGTTTAGCATAGCTGATTTTTTTGGTTCAGCCTTACGTGAAGCTGGAATCACCGTCGAGCTTGACCAGAGCAAACTGGCAGCCATTCCGCGCAATGGCCCACTTTTGTTTGTAGCTAACCATCCTTTTGGTGTTGTGGATGGCATGGTGCTCTGTGACATCGCGGCGCAAGTGCGTGGCGATTTACGAATCATGCTGCATTCGCTTCTATGCCAAGACAAACAGCTTGCTCCCTATTTTCTACCGATAGATTTTACGCAGGACAAACGCGCGACAAAAACCAACATTCGCTCCAAGCAACTTGCTCTCGAGCATCTCTCAAAGGATGTTCCCGTGCTGATATTCCCATCGGGCACCGTTTCTACAGCAAATAAGTTCGGTTTTGGCGAAGTAGAGGATGCTCCCTGGACGACATTCGCGGCAAAGATTATCCGTGAGGCGCAGGCGACGGTCGTGCCTATTCATTTCCACGGGCAGAATAGCCGACTATTTCATGTGGCCTCGCATATCGCTGAGCCCTTACGTATGGCGCTGTTGGTAAGCGAGGCACTTAAGAAATTTGGTAAATCCGTAAAAGTAGACATCGGGGACCCGATACCATTCGAAGAGCTAAGTGAGCATGGGTCACGTCAAGCCTTAACTGATTTCTTATATGGCGCTGTGCGAGACCTCGGCCGGGGTAGTTTGATTTAATTGGCACGCTATCGTAAGTAAGAAGCACCATTCACATCGATGACGGTGCCTGTTGAGAACTCTGCGCCTTCTGATGCAAGAAAGAGCACAGCATGCGCGACCTCCTTGGGCTCAGCTACGCGGTTGAACCCGCTCTGTGCACGTATCTCATCGCCCTCTGCGCTTGCCAATCGCGCAGCAGTAAGTTCGGTATTCACGAACCCAGGCGCTACCGCGCCGACGAATATTCGGTGCGGCGCAAGCGCCACGGCGAGAGACTGACTCAGCGAAGTAAGTCCGGCTTTGCTTGCACCGTAGGCAGGTTTAATGGGTTCGCCGCGATAGGCCCCTCGGGATGTGACATTCACTATGCGCCCACCGCCATTTTTGAGCATGTGCTGGACGGCGCAGTAGCACACGTTTGCAGGCGCGATGAGATTAGCCGCTAAGGTCTGCTCCCATGCCTTCTGCCACTCTTGATAAGTCGTCGAGTCAATCGGATGATAGTCGCCGATACCGGCATTGTTAATAACAATATCGAGACCGCCGAGTTTTTCCGCAGCCGCGTCGACAACGAGGCGCACTTGCTCTGGATCTGCGATATCAGCTCGGTGAATACTGTGGCCCGCGCCGGGCAGCTGCGCTAACGCTGCGGCCGCGGCCGCGCCGTTGGCTCGATAGATGATTGCAACGCATGCACCCGCCGAGGCAAATGCCATGGAGATGGCTAGTCCAATCCCGCGGGAGCCCCCTGTAACCAAAACCTTCTTTGCATCGAAATTCACACTGTTCCCCTTGCCCACACGCTAAATCGCCTTGTGATTATACCCTTCGACGCGCGCACTTAAAGAAAGGGGTATCTAGCCGATGCCGTCCATCTTCGCTAAGCGACCGATAAGCTCTTCAACCCGAGAGCTGTAACCCCACTCGTTGTCATACCAGCTCACTACTTTGACTAGATTACCTTCTAAGACCTGAGTCAGTTCGCTGTCGAATATGCTCGAATGCGAATTTCCGATGATGTCACTGCTGACTATCGGCGCCGTGGAGTAACTTAGAATTCCGCGCATGGTACCTTCCGCCGCCGCACGCATCGCCGCGTTGATCTCCTCTACGGTGACATTTCTGTCGAGTTCGGCGACTAGGTCAACAACACTGCCATCGGCGACTGGGACTCGCATCGCAAGGCCATCAAGCTTACCTGCAAGCGCAGGTATAACGAGTCCTATCGCCTTGGCAGCGCCTGTCGATGTTGGCACGATATTCGTCGCGGCGTTGCGCGAGCGCCTTGGGTCGCCGCTGTTAGGCGAATCAATTAGTCGCTGCCCCGAAGTGTAGGCATGCACTGTCGTAAGTAGACCTCTGCGCAGGCCAAAGCTATCGTTCAATACTTTAGCCAGTGGCGCAGCGCAGTTAGTGGTGCAGCTTGCATTGCTTATTATGCGCGTGTCTTTTTTCACTACGTCGTCATTGACCCCCGTCACCAGTGTCGCCGGAAGAGGATCTTTAGAAGGCACTGTCAAAAGTACTCTCCCTGCCCCAGCTACGAGGTGCTTTTCGAGGTCGGCAATATGTCGAAACACACCTGAGCTTTCGATGACGTAGTCAACGCCAAGTTCGCGCCAAGGAAGCTTTTCGGGGTCGCGTTCGCTTAGTATCCTAAACGGATCACCGTTTATTTCCATAACCTCGCTGTTCACACTCACCTCGCCGGGAAAG
>JAFMKB010000039.1 GCA_017853205.1 Gammaproteobacteria bacterium | reverse complement strand
CTTCGCGAGCGCTTGATGAAAAATCCCAGAAACGACGACCGCCTGTGCAAGTGCTTTAGCCCGCATTCGATGGCTTTTAGCGGAGCTACGGGGCGTGACAACCCCTCTGCCTTGGTACTACTCTAGTAGACCGCACCCTGTGGCGCCTGCTTTCGTCGATTTTCACCCTCGGGCATTGCCCCGTTTCGGGTGTATACTTGGGAAAACCATGAAGATTGGTGCTAATTCCGAGTCACACCAACTAGCGAGCGATAATCAACCGCGATGACGCCAGAGAAACGAAAAAGACGACTCCTAAAGGTCATGCGCTGGTTCGCACTCCTCTGCTTAGTGGCCGCGACCGGCGTGGTGATGATTGCAACGGCAGCCTACCTCTACCTTGCGCCTTTGTTGCCCTCAGCCGAAACCTATCGCAACGTTCAGCTCGAAACCCCTCTGCGCATTTATACAGCCGACGGGCTTCTAATCGATGAGATCGGCAACCGCCGTGATCCCGTCGAATTCGAGGAAATCCCTCAAGTGATGATCGACGCATTGATCGCGACCGAAGATGCTCGCTTTTATTCGCATCCGGGTGTCGATTTTCAAAGCCTCATCCGCGGTTTCTACGGATTTATACGTGGTGTAAATATGGGTGGTGGCAGCACTATTACGATGCAGCTCGCCAACAACCTCTCCTTCGACAGTGACAATGTCTATCTGCGCAAATTCAAAGAAATCCCCTTCGCTCTGCAGATTCAACGTGAACTGAGCAAAGAAGAAATTCTTACCCTCTATTTGAATACCATCTATTTCGGGGCTGGCGCAGACGGAATCGGCGCCGCCGCCTTTGTGTACTACGGCAAGCGACCATCAGAATTGACCCTCGCCGAGGCCGCGATGATGGTGTCATTGCTACCCTGCCCGTCGACGTGTAATCCGCTGAGCAATCCTACTCGCTCCATTGAGCGCAGAAGAACGCGCCTACGAAACATGGTGAGAGAAGGCATGATTACCGAACAGGAATTTGCACTCGCCGATGCCGAACCAGTAAGCGCTACTCGCCATAATCGTAATATCGAAGTGAACGCGCCCTACATCGCCGAGATGGTTCGTCAGCAACTCTATGAATTGTATGGCGAGGCAACTTACACGCAGGGCTTCGAAGTGATTACTACAATCGATTCTCAGCGCCAACGCGAAGCCAACGCCGCACTTGTTAATGGCTTAGAGAATTATTATGACAAGCGACATGGCTATCGCGGGACCACGACAAATCTTGCACCGCTCCCTGGCGAAGACCAATCCGAACTGCGCGCGCGCTGGCTCGAGGCGCTCGAGCCTGTGCCTGATTACGGCAATCAACAGCCTGCGATTGTTTCCGCGGTTGAGGCCCGCAGTTTTAATGCGTTATTGGGCGACGGGTCAGAAATCACAGTGCCTTGGGAGGGAATCGCCTGGGCATACGCATTTCGCAGCCGAAATGAGGCATGGCCTCCGCCTCAAACCGCGAGCGATGTCGTAAGCTTGGGGGACCTAATACGCGTCCGCCAATCCAACGATGGCTGGGAACTTGGCCAAGTACCCGAGATTCAGGGCGCACTTGTCTCAATGCGCCCTTCCAATGGCGAACTCGTCGCACTCGTCGGAGGCTATGATTTCCGCCGAAGCCAGGTAAACCGCGTGCTAACTCCGCGCCCGCCTGGATCCAATTTTAAGCCATTTGTCTACGGCGCGGCCTTAGAAAACGGGTACACGGCAGCAACGCTAATTAACGATGCTCCGCTAACCCGGGGGGACTATAGGCCCAATAATTTCGAGAATAATTTTCTCGGGCCCGTGACTCTTCGGTTTGCACTCAAAGAATCACGCAACGTGCCTGCCGTCAGGCTCTACGATCAGCTTGGCTCCGATAAAGTATTCGCGTTTGCCAAAAAGTTTGGCCTCCCGGTTGAAAATTTTCCGCGCAATGACCTCACCGTGGGCCTCGGTAGCAGCGACGTACAGCCCATTGAGATCGTTACCGCCTATGCCTCACTCGCAAATGGAGGCTACAAAGTCGAGCCCTGGTTTATACGTGAAATTTCTAACTTGGATGGCGAGCAATTTCGCGCGCAGCCGGTCGCCGTTTGCGAGAACTGCGCCCAATCGAGCACCTCGTTGATCGAGGCGGTGAGTAACACTGAAGTCGGGGAGCAAGAGCTACTAACACAACCTGCACCGCGCATAGTCGACCCACGCGTGGCCTTCATACTAAACACGATGCTGCGGTCTGTGGTTGTCGAGGGCAGCGGCGCACGTGTACAACGAGAGATCGGCCGTTCTGACCTTATGGGGAAAACAGGCACAACGAACGGGCCACGCGAGCTTTGGTTTTCGGGCTTCAACAAGGAGCTTGCGACGACGGTTTTTGTAGGATTTGATACGCCCGAGCCCTTGGGCGAGCGCGAACAGGGAGCCACAATCGCTGTTCCAATATGGATCGACTATATGAAGGCAGCTCTCCAGGGCACGCCTGAAAGCAGTATGGAAAGGCCCGATGGCATTGAAGACCGTTTAATCAACAAAGAGACTGGAGAGCCTGCACTGCCTGGCTCCCCCAATGCAGTATTTGAGTTTTTCCGCAGCGAAAACGCGCCAAGCGCTCAGCCAAGCGCTACGACAGATTCGACTACCAAAGAAGAAGCTGTTGCCACTGAAACTATTTTTTAGACCTAAAAAAAACGCCCTCGCGTATTTTCCACAAGGGCGCCTTTCTGACCTGAAATGCAGGTTACGAGTCTTAGACTCGACGCGAACCAAATCGCTTCTTGAAGCGATCCACGCGACCACCAGTGTCGAGGATCTTTTGCTTGCCCGTGTAGAACGGGTGACACTGTGAGCAGACATCGATAAGAATGTCCTGCGCCAGTGTTGAGCGGGTTTGGATGACGTTACCGCAGCTGCAGGTAGCCTTCATCGCGTCGTATGTTGGGTGAATCTCTGGCTTCATGGGTCGTTCCTCTAATGGATGTCGCGACAGCGGGGCGAGGTCTTCGGCGGCGCTGCACCACATCTTATTTGATGCCGTGGTTGGGATCAGCGTTACTGATCGGGTCGCGCATTCTAGCAGACAAGGCCAAAGACGCAAGAGTTTATAGTCTAAAGGCTACTCGCGCGCCTCCCTTAGCTGCTTATGATTTTGCACGGCCTCGCGCATGATACGGCTAAAAAGCTCATCGACGAGGCTTGCGTTAAGCCCAAGATCATCAGCCAAAGCACGAAGGCGCTCTAGCTTCTCCGCTTCACGAGCACCATCGAAGGGCTCGAGGTCCATAGACGCCTTTAGCTCACCTACGCGCTTAGTCTTGGCAAAACGCTTAGCCAAAACCTGCAGCAACTCTGCATCGATCGAGTCGATATCATCGCGTAGTATTAAGAGTTCGGCGGGAACCGATGCTGAGCCCATAGCTATTTCCTTAGTCGAGGATCGAGGCTGACCCGGTCTCGCGTGCAAAGCTACGACAGACCGAGGGTATTTCTCGATAGGCGCACAAAAATAAGGTCGCAATTAAAGCCGGCGACGCCTAAGAGTATATACGATCGCTCGGCGCTGAGAAGAGCCACTAGCAAGCCTGCTACAATGCCTCTAAACTCCTGCGGCTTCGGTACCTGCCTTAGCAGCAAAAATGAAAAGCCTTACCGAGCTAGGTGAGCTTTGCCGTTTCTCGCGAGAAGAACACTCACCCAGCGGCCCATTGAGCAACGTAATGACGCAAGACGATAGCAACGCGACGACACCAAACGGCCTCGACCTGCACACAAAAGGCTCAGCTTCTGTGTTCTATCGCGTTGCTGTGCCCTCTCCACTCCGTCGTGTGTTTGACTATCTGCCTCCTAAATCACCCCCTGAGCTAACGCGCAGCTCAGTCACAACTGCGAACACTGCACCGGCTCAACCAGGGACGAGGGTTCGCATTCCCTTTGGTGCGCGCAAAGTGACTGGCATCATACTCGAGGTCGTCTCTGAAACCGATGTGCCTCACGCAAAACTTCGCCATGCTGATTCGGTGCTCGATACAGAGCCCCTGTTTAGTCCTGAGCTGCTCGCCCTCTTGCGCTGGGCTGCTGACTACTATCAGTGCCCTGTTGGCGAGGTGTTCGCCGCGGCGCTTCCCGCGAGGCTGCGTGCAGGCGAAGGCATTGAGGCTAAGCAGGAGCGCTGGCATACCCCCTTGGCGAAGGCTGGGAAAGAAGATAAGAACGCGGTGGAGTCTCTGCTCTCTCGGTCGCCTCGCCAGCTCGCCCTTTATCGCCTGCTCCTCGAGCAGGGCCCCCTGCTTACCGAAAACATTCTACTCGCAGGTTTTGGTAGGCCGATGCTGCGTAAACTGCAAGAGCGCGGTCTCGCAGAGTGTCGCGCTGAAGCCCCCGCGGCACGAGGAAAATTCGACTCTTCGAAATCATTAGTCAATCCTTACGCATCAGCACTTACTCTCAATGCAGAGCAAGCCGAGGCTGTCGCTCAAATTACGGCCCGCCCGCAAAAATTTGGTTGTTTCCTGCTCGACGGCGTTACCGGCTCCGGCAAAACTGAAGTCTACATGCGCGCTATGGCACAGCAGCTCGCGCTCGGGCGCCAGTGTCTAGTGCTTATTCCTGAAATCGGGCTCACGCCACAAACCATCGCTCGTTTCACTCAGCGTTTCAGTTGCCCTGTAGTTGCTTTGCATTCGGGGCTAAATGAAAGTGAGCGCCTGAGTGCCTGGGCGCGCGCTCGAGAGGGCAGCGCCGGCGTGATTATTGGGACACGTTCAGCGCTATTCACGCCGCTCGCGGTGCCGGGGCTCATTATCTTAGATGAAGAACATGACCCATCTTTCAAGCAGCAAGACGGCTTTCGCTACTCTGCTCGAGACCTCGCAGTCATGCGTGCACACGCAGAGGGCATGCCGATAGTTCTTGGGTCAGCAACGCCGAGTCTTGAGACATTGCATAACGTGAAAGCAGGAAAATTCGTCCATCTCCATCTGCCTAATTCGACGGCGGCAGTTCCGCGCGCGGCAATAGAACTCATCGACGTCGCCGAAAAGCCTCTGCAGGAGGGGTTTTCGGAAGCGGCACTTGCACGGCTTCGGCAACACCTAGGCAACGGCAATCAGTGCCTCGTCTTCATCAATCGCCGTGGCTATGCCCCCGTGCTCAACTGCACGACCTGCGGCTGGAGCTCCGAGTGCGACGCTTGCATTTCACAAATGACGGTCCATCGAACCCCTCCGCGTCTGCGTTGCCATCACTGCGGCGTAAGCGTTGCACTGCCGCGCACCTGCCCCCACTGCAAATCGGCGACGCTAGATACAATGGGTTTGGGAACCCAGAAGGCAGAAAGCTTCCTGCAGCGTCAGTTCCCCAACACGCCCATCATTCGCGTCGATCGAGACTCCACTCGCGGCAAGGAAGGATTGAGTAGGGCACTCGAAAGAGTCGAAAGCGGTGAGCCATGCATTCTGCTCGGCACTCAGATGCTCGCTAAGGGGCATCATTTCCCAAACATTACTCTCGTTGTCATTCTCGAAGCCGATGGTGGGCTATTTAGCGCGGACTTCCGCGGTCAAGAGCAAATGGCACAGCTAGTGACTCAGGTCGCGGGTCGAGCCGGCCGCGCCGAGCGCGCGGGAGAGGTATTGCTGCAAACCAAACACGCCGCCCATGAAACGCTCCAAGCGCTGAGTAATGAAAGCTATGCGCAGTTCTCTCAGCGCCAACTCGATCAGCGTTTGCTCGCCTCGCTGCCGCCCTTTGCGCATCTCGCTCTTTTACGCTTCGATGCCACTGATCCGGCCGCTGCAATGGGTTTCGCAGAAACCGCCGCACAACTGAGTGTCCAGCTGTCGGAAGATCCACGCCTTGTCGTGGACATTCTTGGACCAATGCCTGCACCGATGGAAAAACGCGCAGGCCGTTTTCGCGTACAATTGCAGCTCAAGAGCGAACGCCGCGGTCAGCTGCAGGATCACCTAAAAAATCTGATCGCTAATCTAGATCAGGTCAAAACACCGCCGCGCTTGAGATGGAGTGTCGATGTTGACCCGCAAGATATGATTTAGGCCACGACCCCTTGACCCCACCGGTAACTCAAGGAACGCGCCCTCTAGGAGCACGCTAAAGAACCGATAACGAGACAATAACTGCAAGAGCCTGAAACGCATGACCCAAGACTTCGCCAAAATCAGACCCGAGCCTTTGCTTGAGCGAAAGGCCGTGCAAGCGCCACCCAGCTGGTCGCTGCTCGTCTCAGGCGTCGCCATTGGCATCGTCGTCGGTATCTTGGGCTGTGTCTTGCTCTACCTTTCGGGCGCCGTGCCGCCCATGCCAACAGCAAACCCGCTCGCAGCAAGCCCGGCGATCCAAGCCGAACAGAGCGCCTCAATAAGCCGTGCGGCGATCGCTGCAGACGCAGCCGAGATAGAGTCGATTGAGGCTAAACCTGAGCTCACGATGGATTTCTATACCGCCCTGCCCGACTATCAGGTCGTCGTCCCCGACACGCAGGTCGAACTCACAGAGCAGCAGCGCACGCGCGCCTCTGCCCCAGAACAGCAGTTTGCGACGGGGTATCTACTCCAGTCTGGGGCATTTCAGCAGCGTGCACTCGCCATGGCGGAGGTAGCGCATCAACAATCACTTGGTATTAATGTCTTCATCACAGAAGAGATCCTTCCGGGACGCACCCTGTTTCTTGTGCAATCGGGCCCCTATATGACAAGCACGAGTCTTGCCGTTGCCGAAACGGCGTTGCGCAATAACAATATCTCGAGTCTTCGATTGAGCGTAGAGCAAGCCGAGACGAGACGTTAATCTCGGTTCAGTAGACCGACCATGGCCGCTCACGTTTTTGCACTAGATTCCCTCCTTAGGATTGATTTTCACCCGCTCAGCCCCATCTCTGACATTCTAATCTAAACTAAGCCTATCACCGCGCTTCTCGCCGGAGCGGAGGGTTCTCAGCGAAGTTTTTTAGTCTGGGATCTTAGCTACAAGAATTGAGATCGGCATTACAGGCATTAGACTCAAACCTAGTCTGATGCGTTAACTGGCGAATCATCGCCGCAGTAGGAGAGTTAACTTGGAACAGTATGATGGCACCACGATCGTCTCGGTCCGCCGAGGCAACAAGGTTGTAGTCGGCGGGGATGGGCAAGTCTCGCAGGGCAATACAGTTATGAAGGGCAATGCTCGCAAAGTGCGAAGACTTTACAAAGACCAAGTCATCGCTGGTTTTGCCGGCGGCACAGCAGATGCCTTTACGCTGTTCGAGCGCTTCGAAGAACAGCTCGAAAAGCATCAGGGCAAGCTGGTACGTGCCTCTGTCGAGCTCGCTAAACTGTGGCGAACTGAACGCTCGCTCCGCCGCCTCGAAGCACTGCTTATTGTTGCCGACAAAGACGCCTCACTAATCATTACCGGCAACGGCGACGTAATTGAGCCCGAGGAAGGTATTATGGCCATAGGCTCGGGCGGCACTTTCGCCATGGCTGCAGCGCGCGCCTTACTCCACAACACTGATCTCGATGCAGAAGACATCGTCCGCAAGAGTCTCACCATCGCCGCTGATATCTGCGTGTATACCAACCACAACCATACAATAGAAGAACTTGAGTTTTAATCATGACTACCGACTTAGCGATATCGACAAACTCTGACACATCAGAGAATTCACGCAGCCTTGGCGCGTCAGTAATGACCCCACGAGAAATCACCTCCGAACTCGATAAACACATCGTTGGCCAAGCAAGCGCAAAGCGCGCGGTTGCCATAGCACTGCGAAACCGCTGGCGTCGGTTGAACTTGAGCGAAGAGCTTCGTCATGAAGTAACGCCGAAAAACATTCTTATGATAGGGCCGACCGGCGTCGGCAAAACTGAGATCGCACGCCGCCTGGCAAAACTCGCCCAGGCGCCTTTCATAAAGGTCGAAGCAACTAAATTCACAGAAGTCGGTTATGTCGGACGCGACGTCGAATCGATCATCCGCGACCTCGTCGATAGCGCGGTAAAAATGCAGCGCGAAGGCGAAATGCGCAAAGTACAAAGCCTCGCAGCTGACTGCGCGGAGGATCGCATACTCGACATCCTCGTGCCTCGAGCAAGCGACAGTGATGAAGCGGTAAGTGATTCAAGTGCCCGCCAAGTCTTCCGTAAAAAGCTCAGACAAGGAGAGCTTGACGAAAAAGAAATTGAAATTGCAATAGCGGATACGCCAGTCGGTGTCGATATCATGGCTCCTCCCGGCCTTGAGGACATGACAAGCCAGCTAAAAGACATGTTCTCGTCTATGCAAAATTCAAAGAAGCGCTCACGTAAATTGCCGATTAAGGTGGCGCTCAAAGCACTTAAAGAGGAAGAGGCGGCAAAATTAATTAATGACGAAGAGATAAAAGCCAGCGCCGTTGAACTTGCCGAGCAGACGGGTATCGTCTTTATCGATGAGATAGACAAGGTCGCCAATCGCAATGATCAAGGCGGCGCAGGCGTATCTCGTGAGGGCGTCCAGCGCGATCTCCTTCCGCTTATCGAAGGGTCCACTGTTAACACCAAATACGGCAGCGTAAAGACAGACCATATCCTCTTTATCGCCTCTGGCGCGTTTCACCTCAGCAAGCCCTCCGACCTTATCCCCGAATTACAGGGTCGCTTGCCGATACGCGTCGAACTAGAGGCGCTTTCTGCGAACGATTTCGAACGTATCCTCGCCGAACCTAATGCCTCGCTTACCGAGCAGTATCAGGCACTACTCGCGACGGAGGGGCTCGACCTAGAGTTTACCGAAGACGGCATCCGCACCATTGCCGAAACCGCATGGCAGGTAAACGAACGCACAGAAAATATAGGCGCCCGTCGCCTGCACACCGTTATGGAGCGATTGTTAGAGGAAACCTCTTTCGCCGCGTCGGACTTAGCTGTTGGCAAGGGTCGCGTCGTGATTGACCGAGAATTCGTGTTGCGCCAGCTCGACGAACTCGCCAAAGACGAAGACCTCAGCCGCTATATCCTCTAAGTCAAGATGGCATAGCCCCCACACGAAGATGTAACAAGGACCACTTACGGTGACGCCAACGACGATAAAATTGCACAGGAAATCTAAGGTTCTCGAGCTCGGATACGAGGATGGTGCGACTTATCAACTCGAAGCTGAACTTCTGCGCGTGTATTCGCCGTCCGCTGAAGTGCGTGGTCATGGCGTGGGACAAGAAATTTTACAGGTTGGCAAACGCCATGTTGGGATAAGCGCCATAGAGGCAGTAGGGAATTACGCGATCAGACCCACTTTCGACGATGGGCACAATTCTGGAATTTTCAGCTGGGAGACGCTCTTCGATCTGGCTACCAATCAAGCCGCCCGCTGGGAAGACTACAACGCGCGCATCAATGCTGCAGGCGCAAGTCGTGAGCCTTTGCCCGCCGACACTCAGGTCATCAAGTTCATCCCTTCCTCGTAATAGAGGACTAGCGGATGATTACCACCCGCGAAAGGTTTAGAATGCTCTCATTAATCGAGCAGACCACTACTATTGGCCACAAAATAAGAGACGTCCATGAACGAGAAGAACTCGGCATCTGACACCACCCACTTCGGTTACGAGACCGTTCCCATTGCCGAGAAAGAGCAGCGCGTCGGGCAAGTATTCCGCTCGGTCGCTCAGCGCTACGACATCATGAATGACTTGATGTCGCTCGGCACTCATCGCCTGATGAAGCGTTTCACGATCGAACTCAGTGGACTTCGTAAAGGGCACAGGGTGTTGGACCTCGCCGGCGGAACAGGTGATTTTAGTCTCCGTTTCTCGCCGATCGTTGGCGCTGAGGGGCAGGTGATTCTCGCCGATATCAATGAGGCCATGCTCGCCGTAGGCCGTGACCGAATTATCGATAAAGGCGCCGATTTTAATGTCGACGTCGCGCAGGTTAATGCCGAGGCGCTCCCGTTTGCAGACGACACCTTTGACTGCATTACCATTGCCTATGGCCTTCGCAACGTCACAGACAAAGGCGCCGCACTGCGCTCAATGCTCAGGGTGCTCAAACCCGGCGGCCGTGTGCTGGTACTCGAATTTTCGAAACCTCAGAATGAAATCGTGCGCAAAGGCTATGATGCGTTTTCGAAACTTTGGCCGCTCGCGGGCAAAGTCATCGCCAATGATTCTGCCAGCTATCAATACCTTGTTGAGTCTATTCGTATGCATCCCGATCAAGAGACTCTGCTCGCGATGATGCAGGAAGCTGGCCTCGTCGACTGCAAATACCATAATTTGATGAATGGCGTCTGTGCGATTCACGTCGGGTTCAAAGCGGCGTAAGCCGCTTCAAACGCCATGAGCCTCATCGGTATTCTCGCCCTTTCGCCCCTCGAGCTTGTATTAAATAGGCTTATCGCGCACGACCCCCATACTGCCCAACGAGTTGAAGCATTCGATGGCAAATGCATTGAAGTCGTGATCGATTTTGGTACGCGCGCTCCCGAAAGTTCTAAATCCGTTTTAAGCGCTGATTTACCGTCAGGCGGAGCCTTGGGCAGTGCAAGCGTATGTGCAGTGTTCCGCGGCAAAACGATAAAACTCAATCTCGCGAGCAGCAGTGCACTGATGCAAACCCCAGATGCGGTGCTTCGGGGTAGCGCCTCGGCACTCATTGACCTGCTGCTCCAGCCCGCGCAGCGACGCGCTTTATCAAACCCCGCTCTTACGCTAAGTGGCGATGCTGATTTAATTCAGGCGCTTTATCATTTTACCTCAAGCCTCGATCTGCGGTGGGGTGATTACCTCGCTCCGTTTATAGGCAATGTTGCGAGTAACGAAATTGAAAGGGTTTGCAAAGAGGCGAACGAATGGGGACAAGAAACCCGCACCGCACTAACCGATACGGTCGACGACTACCTCGTTGAAGAGGCGAAGCTGGTACCCACCCGTTTTGAAGTGCACGAATTAAGAGATGGGATAGACGCGCTTCGCCTGCGCATCGATAGACTTGAGGCGCGGATTCGCTCGGCTGAAGGCTCATAGCCCAACCCATTTGAACTTTAGCGCTCGATCTCCCCAATTGTTCACACCTCACTTCGGTGCTATCTTTACGCGCTTTCAACCCATTCACTCTGATTTTGCTTTTTAAATCACAAAGACAGCGCCAAGGCGCGAAGCCATCGTGTCCTCAATCACTCGCCTACATAAGATACTCAGTGTCGCCGCAAAATACGGCCTAGAGGACTTTTTGCCCGCGAGTCGCTCGCGTGTAGTATGCAAACTTGCGCTACTCCCCTACCGACTGCTTGGCCTTTTTTCTAGTCGGCGCAGCGGCGACCGCAACACACGGTTAAGACTAGCACTAGAGGAACTGGGGCCCATTTACATAAAGCTTGGACAGCTGGTCTCCACTCGCCGAGACTTTCTTGATCCCGAGCTCGCCGATGAATTACAAGCACTGCAAGACAATGTGCCACCGTTCCCTATGCCCCCCATTGAGACCGTTGTCGCAGCCGCTCTCGGCGCTCCAGCCGACGAATTTTTCAAAAGTATCGATAGCGAGCCTCTCGCGTCCGCCTCAATTGCACAGGTATACGGTGCATCACTGCTAGACGGCAGTGACGTGATCATAAAAGTTGTAAGACCCGGCATCGAGAACGTAGTTAAGGCAGACATTCGCCTGCTGAAACGTCTCGCGCGTCTTATCGAAGGCGCCTCACAGCTTGGTCGCCGCCTGCGTCCTATCGAGGTTATTGCCGACTATGAAAAAATTATTCTCGACGAGCTGAACCTCCAATCCGAAGCCGCTAACACAACCCAGCTTAGGCGCAATTTCGAAGGCTCGACAGAGCTTTACGTGCCAAAAATCTATTGGGAATATACGCGCTCTAAACTCTTGGTAATGGAGAGAATCGACGGCATTCCTGTTGCGAACATCGACGATCTGAATGCGCATGGCGTTAATCTAAAGCATTTAGCAGAGACGGGTGTAAACATCTTTTTTACTCAGGTTTTCGAGCACAATTTTTTCCATGCCGATATGCACCCCGGCAACATTTTTGTTGCTAAAACCGACGCCTCAATGCCCAAGTACATTGCGATCGATTGCGCGATTATCGGCTCGCTCACCGACAGTGACCAAGACTACCTGGCCAAAAACTTGCTCGCGATCTTTAAGCAAGACTATCGCCGCGTCGCCGAGTTACATGTTGCCTGTGGCTGGGTGCCGCCAACAACCCGCGTGCACGAATTCGAATCGGCGATCCGCTCAGTGTGCGAACCGATTTTTGAAAAGCCCCTGAGTGAAATAAGTTTCGGCCAGATCCTCGTGCAGCTTTTTGCGACCGCCGGCCGCTTCGACATGCAGGTGCAGCCCTCTTTGGTATTGCTGCAGAAGACGCTGCTCAATGTCGAGGGTCTCGGCCGCCAGTTGTATCCACAACTTGACCTCTGGCAGACTGCCCTACCCTTTTTGGAGCGATGGAACGCCAAGCGCCTCAGCCCTATGACACTTCTGCGCAAGTTAAAAGACAATCTGCCAGAACTACTTGAAGAGTTGCCCAACTTACCTCAGTTTCTTGCCAGCGCTGGCTCCCAGGGGAAGCAACTGGCGGCAATAAACGCGACTCTGCGCGAGCAACAGGAGGAAGATGCGTTGCGACGTGCGCAATCGCGTCGTAGTGATCGATTACTCGCCGCGCTCATTGCCGCGGCCGCACTAGCAAGCACTAGTCCCTCCGCTCGCGAGGCAGTAGCGAACGCGCCTTCGTTACCCTTACTTGGCGCTGTCCTTATTGTCGCGTTTTTGTGTTTTAGACGCTGACAGAGGATACTAGCGTCATGGCTTCGTTTATCGATCAAATTCGCTTTGGCCCTGATGGGCTTATTCCCATCGTTACGCAAGACGCCACGACAGGCGAACTGCTTATGGTCGCGTGGGCTAATGCCGAGGCAGTTACGGCATCGGCGGCGGAAGGTCGCGCGGTCTATTGGTCGCGATCGCGCAGCAAACTCTGGCGTAAAGGCGAAGAGTCAGGAAATGTTCAGCGCCTGATCGAAATGCGTCTCGACTGCGATGCAGACGTGCTATGTTATCGCGTGGAGCAACTTGGCGATATTGCCTGTCACACTGGTCGCCGAAGCTGCTTCTATCGGCGCTTGGAGGGCGACGAGTGGCAAACCGTCGAACCCATCCTGAAAGACCCACATCAGATGTACAAGAAATAGCCGGGATTGAGTATGAGCGATGTATTAGATCAGTTGGCTGAAACACTCGAACAGCGGAAACAAGCCAGCCCAGAAAGCTCTTACGTGGCGAGCCTGCACCATAAAGGCCTCAACAAAATTTTGGAGAAGGTCGGTGAAGAAGCAACAGAGACAATTCTTGCAGCCAAGGATTTAGATGCAGACCGCGAGTCGGCAGCGCTAAAGAAAGACCTCGTTTGCGAGACTGCTGACCTGTGGTTTCACTCGCTTGTCATGCTAAGTCATCTCGGCCTAAGCCACGATGAGGTGTTGGAGGAGTTGAGGAAACGTTTTACACTATCGGGACTGGCCGAAAAGGCCTCACGAACATCTAAACCTGGGTAGCTCGCTGTATCGTTCTTGGGCCACTTATCCATGGCTTAAAAGCTGAGTAGCGACCGCCCCTGAGGAGAACAACATGGCCATCGGACCAATGCAATTAGTCATCGTATTACTTATCGTAATACTTCTTTTTGGCACGAAGAGAATCGCGAGCCTGGGAAGTGACCTTGGCGGAGCGCTAAAAGGATTCAAGAAGGCAGTCAAAGATGATGATGAACAGCCTTCTGCCGTTCAGGAGAAAGTCGCTGCCGACGAGACCAAAGAAGAGACCAAATAGCGATTTACTGACCAGCGAAGTGATCAGTCACAGAGCTGGCAGCATTACCCCGCTGCACGACTGTCGTCGTGTATCTTTACATGCTTGCTAGGCTTCTTGGCACTCAACGATGTTTAATATTTCACCTATGGAACTCATGCTTGTCTTTGTCGTGGCGCTGCTTGTCATCGGCCCAGACAAACTGCCGGGCGCCGTGCGGACGGGGAGCCTTTGGCTTGGCCGCTTCCGCCGAAGCTACAACAAGGTGAAATCAGAAATCGAGCGCGAGCTCAACACCGATGAGATTAAGCGCCAGCTTCATAACGAAGCGGTGCTCGAGGAGATAGAACAGGCGAAAGCCCATGTCAAAAAGATCGCAGATGAGACGAAAGTATCTGTCGACTCGCTTGTTACTAGTACCACTTTCGATCCCGGTGCATCTAGCGCAACCGAGTCGCAGCTGGTCAATGATCTGGAACGCAATTCGATAGCCCCCGAACGATCGACTGCGCCCGGCATGGCCTCTACCGCTCAAGTTCAATCGAGCGACGATGAAGACACCCACAAGGAAAATGAGGACACGCCGTCGGCGACTGCAAACCCTCGCAAAAAACCAAGCTATGGGAAGGGGGTGAATCCTAAACTCGCGCAAACTCAAGAGTCGCCAACTGCTCGCGAACAGGCGGAGTAACCGATGTCTTCAGCTGAGCAGGCACAGGAACTTACCCTAATCGATCACTTGGTCGAACTCCGAGACAGGCTGCTTAAATGCCTTGCTGCGGTAGTCATCTGTTTCATCGCGCTGTTCGCCTTCTCGGCCGATATCTATAGCTATGTCGCCGAACCCCTCGTTAGCGCACTACCCGAAAACACGAGCATGATCGCGATTGATCCGACTTCGCCGTTTTTCGCGCCGTTTAAACTTACGTTTTATGTCGCGTTCTTACTAGCCGCCCCTTACATCCTATTTCAGCTCTGGTCGTTCATCGCTCCAGGGCTCTATAAAAATGAGAAGGCAATCGCCATACCTCTGTTTGTTTCTAGCGTTGTCCTTTTTTATGGCGGCATAGCCTTTGCGCGCTACCTGCTCTTTGGCATTGTCTTTGCGTTTTTTGTTGCGGTGGCGCCCGAAGGAATCCAAGTTGCACCGGACATCAATAGTTTCCTGAGCTTCGCGCTGACTATTTTTCTGGCATTCGGTATAACTTTTGAAATACCTGTCGCGGTATTCTTGCTGATCTGGGCCGGCATAATGGAGCCTGAAGATCTTGCTTCGAAACGTCCGTATATCATCGTTGGCTGTTTTGTTGTGGCGATGCTAATCACGCCACCCGACCCCTTCACGCAGTCGATGCTCGCGATCCCAATGTGGGGACTTTTCGAAGTGGGTGTTCTGGCGGGCCGATTGGCACGCAAGCGCGAAGTTAAAACCTAAGCACGAAGAATAAACGTGACAGGCCCATCGTTGAGCAAAGAAATCTGCATGTCGGCGCCAAAGACACCACTCTCGGTTTTGCTATGACGCTGACGCGCCAGACTTACCATCGTCTCAAATAGCGGCTGAGCGAGACTGGGAGGCATGGCACCTGAAAAGCCAGGCCTCAAACCCTTTTGGGTATCTGCGGCCAAAGTAAACTGCGACACCAACAGCACCTGCCCGTCGATGTCTTTAACGCTCAAATTCATCTTGCCTTCACTGTCCGAGAATACGCGATAGGCGTAGAGCTTATCGAGCATTCTGGAGAGGGTAACCTCAGTGTCTTCTTTTTCGATACCAACGAGTGCAAGTAGACCCTGACCGATTTCTGTATGTAATGACCCCTCGATATGAAGCTGACTCGAACGGACTCTTTGAATCAAGCAGATCATTCCTGACAGCCCCCTCTGGCAATCATGGCTTAACTCGCATCGTTGAGGCGTTTAACCATGGCCTGAGTCGCGCGAACGAGCGCATCAATAGTGCCGGGTTCTGAGGCAGAGTGGCCTGATTCTCGGACGATCTGCAGCTCCGACGTTGGCCAATGCTTGTGTAGTTCTGTTGCATTATCTAGCGGGCACACCATGTCGTAGCGCCCGTGGACGAGAACCGCGGGGATATTTTGTATAGGAACCATATTCCGCAGAATTTGATTCTCGCTTACAAAACCATTGTTCAAAAAATAGTGTGTTTCGATACGTGCCAGGGCGATTGCATTATGCGGCTTCGTGAATTTGGAAAGAGTTTCGGGACTCGGCCGCAGCTTGGAGCAGTTAGCCTCCCAAGCCGACCAATGTTTTGCTGCCGACATGCGCGCGAGCTCATCGCCACCGAGCAGTCGTCGATTGTAAGCCTCGAGCAAATTATCGCGCTCGTCTTGCGGAATGTGGTTTACGAAGGTATCCCACGCATCGGGAAAAACTCGCGAGGCGCCCTCTTTATAAAGCCAATCCAAATCACGCTGCCGACAAAGAAATATGCCGCGTAAAATCATCGCCTGCACACGCATTGGATAGGCTTGAGCATAGAGAAGACTCAGCGTAGAACCCCATGATCCGCCAAAGAGAACCCATTTTTCGACACCCAAAAATTCTCGGATCGCCTCGATGTCAGCAATCAATGCTTGCGTTGTGTTGTTGGTAAGCTCGCCATGTGGAGTCGAGCGGCCGCAGCCCCGCTGATCAAACGTAACTATTCGATAATGTTCCGGATCATAGAATCGTCGCGAACTCGCATCACACGCACCGCCCGGCCCACCGTGAACAAAAAGCACAGGGATGCCATCAGCATTTCCTGCTTCGTCGACATAAAGTGTATGAATGTCGGACACACGCAGTTCGTGTCGAGCATAGGGCTTAATTTCGGGAAAGAGGACTTGCATGCGATAACCTTTGAATAGGAATAATGACGAGTCTACGCTCGCGACCCGGCCAGCATAGACTTTGCTAGTCTATGCCACTCGGCCATTCCTCGCAAAGCGCCTGCTCGCAAACAAACGCTTTGCTATCGGTGAATCAGACTAGCCTCGCGCTGCGCTGCCGCGACTATGGCGCTTGCGCTCATTCTCGGTGAGGTAGCGTTTGCGCAGACGGATATTCTCAGGCGTGACTTCAACCAACTCATCGTCGGCGATAAATTCCATCGCCTGCTCGAGCGTATGTCGAACAGGAGGCGTTAGCACGATATTTTCATCGGTGCCCGAGGCACGAACGTTGGTTAGCTGTTTGCCCTTTGTCGGGTTGACGGCGAGATCATTTTCTCGGCTGTGCAGTCCAATAATCATGCCTTCGTAAACTTCGACATTCGGCTGTACGAAAAGTTTGCCGCGCTCCTGCAAATTAAATAGGCTAAAGCCAAGTGTTTTGCCGCGAACCATTGACACCAGCACGCCGCGCGACCGCGCAGCCAGTTCGATATCTTTGTACTCATCGTAGTGGCTAAACACGTGAGTCATAAGGCCTGAGCCTGACGTAAGTGAGAGAAACTGAGAGCGGAATCCGATCAGACCGCGGGTAGGCACGAGGAATTGAAGCCGAACTCGCCCTTTGCCGTCAGGCATCATATCCTGCATTTCGGCGCGACGATTACCCAATTCTTCCATCACTGCCCCTTGATGTTGGTCATCGCAGTCGATTACAAGTGACTCATAGGGCTCGCTGAGCACACCGTCGATTTCTTGGATGATAACTTCGGGGCGAGAGACCGCAAGTTCAAACCCTTCGCGGCGCATTGTTTCAATGAGCACCGACAAATGAAGCTCACCGCGTCCTGACACTTTATATTTGTCAGGCGTATCACCGGGTTCAACGCGCAGCGCAACATTAAATAGCAACTCGCGGTCGAGGCGATCTTTAATATTTCGCGTGGTAACGAATTTACCTTCTAGACCCGCAAACGGCGAGTCGTTGACTTGGAAAGTCATGCTGATTGTCGGCTCATCTACCGACAGCGGCGTCATAGCCTCGACTTTTTCAGGGTCACAAATTGTGTCGGAAATGTTGAGCTTATCGATGCCAGAGATACAAATAATCTCTCCGGCCATTGCTTCGTCTACATCGATGCGCTCGAGGCCGAGGTGACTCTTGACTTGCAGAATCTTGCCCTTGCGCTGCTTGCCCTCGACATCGACGATGATAACCTGCTGATTGGTTCGCGCAGTCCCGCGCGTGACTCGGCCAATGCCGATTACTCCAACGTAGCTGTTGTAGTCGAGCGCCGATATTTGCATCTGCAGCGGCGCGTCAATCTCGACGTCGGGGTGTGGCACCTTTTCGACGATTTCTTTGAACAGCGGCTCCATGTCAGGCGCCATCGCCTCAACGTCAAGCCCCGCGATACCCTCGAGTGCCGACGCGTAGATGATCGGGAAGTCTAGCTGCTCGTCGGTCGCGCCAAGCTTGTCAAAAAGATCGAAAACCTCATTTACGACCCAATCGGGGCGAGCGCCGTCGCGATCGACTTTGTTAATTACAACGATCGGGTTGAGGCCTTGGTCAAAAGCCTTCTGCGTAACGAAGCGCGTCTGTGGCATCGGACCGTCGACTGCGTCGACGAGAAGCAAAACGCTGTCGACCATCGATAAAACACGCTCTACCTCGCCTCCGAAGTCGGCGTGCCCCGGTGTATCGACGATATTGATTCGATAGCCATTCCAGCTGATTGCCGTGTTTTTCGCAAGGATCGTTATTCCACGTTCCTTCTCTTGGTCGTTCGAATCCATGACTCTCTCGACGTTACCGCCTCGCGACTCAAGCGTTCCCGATTGCTGAAGCATCTTGTCGACTAGGGTGGTCTTACCATGGTCGACGTGGGCGATAATGGCGATATTGCGAATCTTTTCAATCACGATGAATGACACTCACTTTTTGCCGCTCGAAATCACTACTCGCACGCGGCGCTTGAGGAACGCGCACGGCTCGAGGGACGGTTGAAGCGGCTAATTACTATGAAAAGGTGGAGCGAGAGAGCTAGCCGTCTTCGTCAAGGCCTAGTCAATCTTGCTGCACACGAATACGCGCTAAGGCCGACAACTGCTTGAGGCCCGCTACGCGAGGCGGCGAGTATACACGAGACTTGGGTTAAAGATTAGCTACAAAATCGCGAATTTCGAGTAGATTACCAAGAGCAGTGCACGAGCGTATGAGAGAACAAATGCTTAACTGAAACGACTACGAACACAGCCATCCGGGCGTAATTGCACCAAATAAGTGCGTTACAGGATTATATGCTCTTTATTGGTGCAAAATTTACACAATCCCAGTCAATGATGCCGCAGACTAACATCGCTAGCTGAGAGGCACTCATGTCCGCATCCTGAAAATGCCCCATTATATTGCGTATTTAAGCTTTCTTATTGACGATCTCGGTCCAACTCTTTGCAGTCGAAGAGGTAATGGCATATATTTTGCTCCCTCTTGCTTATGCAGCGAAGGTCCGCGCGATCAACACACCGCCAACCCTCCTCAGAGAAAGACCCAAAAGGGTAAAACGATTTACCAAACAACAGTTAAAGCAGTCGAATGCGATTAGGAGAATCGAACCGTATGAAATCAAAACTCGAATATATCTGGCTTGACGGATCAGAGCCAACTCAATGCCTGCGCAGCAAAACGATGGTTCGCAACGACTTCGGCGGCACGGTAGAAGAATGCCCAGTCTGGTCATTCGACGGCAGTTCTACGAATCAGGCCACAGGCGACGATTCAGACTGTCTGCTTAAGCCAGTTGCAATCTATCCGGATCCGGATCGCGCAAGCGCTTACCTTGTCATGTGTGAAGTTCTCAATGCCGACGGCACACCACATCCAACCAATGGCCGTGCGACAATCCTAGATGAAGATGAAGATTTCTGGTTTGGATTTGAGCAAGAGTACTTCCTCTGGGATCCAAAGACTGATCTACCACCAGGGTTCCCCAAAGGCGGCTACCCTGCTCCTCAGGGTCCCTACTACTGTTCAGTAGGCGCGCGTAACGCATTCGGCCGCGAGCTAATCGAAGAGCATATGGACATCTGCCTCGAAGCCGGCCTTAACGTAGAGGGCATAAACGCCGAAGTAGCGCCCGGCCAGTGGGAATTCCAAATTTTCGCCAAAGGCGCGAAGAAAGCGGGAGATGAAATTTGGGTTGCACGCTACCTGCTTGAGCGCACAGCTGAAAGCTATGGATTAGCCATCGATTACGAGCCCAAGCCACTAGGCAAATTCGCCGATTGGAACGGCTCAGGTATGCATGCCAACTTCTCGAACGGCGCCATGCGTGACCTCGGAGACGAGAGCATCTTTACTAAAATATGCGAAGAGTTCGGTAAACACATCGATCGCCACATGAGCGTTTATGGCGCGAATAATGATCAACGCCTAACTGGTCTTCACGAAACTCAGTCTATTGACGAGTATAGCTACGGCGTTTCCGACCGCGGCGCATCGATCCGTATTCCGATCGGCACGGTTCAAGATGGCTGGAAGGGCCGCCTAGAGGACCGTCGCACGGCCTCAAATGCAGATCCATACAAGGTCGCGGCTGCAATCATTAAGACCACAAAGGAAGCGCTTGCCTAAGTCAGCTCTCTCCTAGATTGACGAAAAGCCCAGTTAGTCACTGGGCTTTTTTTTGCCTTGAGAATTGTCATATGCACTAATTTAGTGCATTTTATTGGAGCGCCCTCTCCACCCATTTTGATCAATCGCGTGCGATTCAGCCCAAAGCCCCGAAACAAGCCGCGTGACGGATTGCAGGACTCGCAGGCCGAGTGAGCAGAGATGGTTCAGAACTTGCATAGTCAATGGGGACTCTAGAGATCTTCCGATGACCTTAGACAGCATTCACAAAAAACTACTCGATCAGCTGAAAACGGCTGTGCTCCTGCTTGACCGCAACCTCACGTTACGCTTTCTAAATATCGCCGCGGAGCAACTTCTCGAAGTGAGCGGGCGCAAAGCAATTGGACTCACGCTAGACCAACTCTTCGTCGCCGCCAACACCGATCTGGCCGAAATCAACTCGGCTCTGAAAGCCAATTCGAGCTTTACCAAGCGAGAGGCAACGCTGATGCTTAGCCAGGGGAAGAGAATTGAAATCGACTATACGGTAAATACTTTTGACGATGCGCAAGGCCGGCAAGCACTGGTTGAAATCCATTCGCTTGAGCATGCCTATCGAATCAATCGCGAAGAAACCCTTAACTCAGCCCACACGACAACTCGCGAACTCGTGCGAGGGCTTGCTCATGAAATAAAAAATCCCTTAGGAGGCATCAGAGGTGCTGCGCAACTGCTAGCCGCCGAACTGCCCAGCCAAGAACTCAGCGACTACACCAACGTCATAATTGAGGAGGCAGACCGTCTACGTAATTTGGTGGATAGACTTGTCGGTCTCAGAAAGCAGCCAGAACTTGCGCCGACCAATATTCACGAAGTGCTCGAACGTGTGCACAGCCTGATTGAGGCAGAGATTGCAGGCAACGCAATAAAGCTCGTGCGCGACTACGATCCCTCGATACCGCTTCTTCCGGCCGACGCCGAACAACTCATTCAAGCAACTCTGAATATCGTGAGAAACGCGATGCAGGCACTGTCGAGTCCGAGCGTAGAACATGACTTGGGGAAAATTATTCTGCGCACGCGAATCACACGCAACGCGACTCTAAATTCAAAATTCCATCGACTGGCGGCAAAGATCAAGATCATCGATAACGGGCCCGGTATTCCTGAAGAAATTATTCACACTCTTTTTTATCCGATGATAAGTGGCCGCCCCGATGGGACGGGACTGGGCTTATCGATCACACGAGACATAATTAACCGACACGATGGCTTGGTAGAATGTCAATCGAGGCCAGGCGCAACGTGCTTCTCGATTGTACTTCCACTTGCGTAGAAATGATTAGCTGGCTTATGAGGAACCTAACGTGACACAGAAAAATAACTCGGTGTGGATTCTGGATGACGATCGCTCTATCCGCTGGGTATTGGAAAAGTCATTGGACAAAAGCGGTCTGGCGACCGAGTCCTTCGACAATGGTGACGATCTGTTGCACCGGCTCGAACAGGTACAGCCGGACGCAATCATCAGCGACATTCGCATGCCTGGGATAAGCGGCCTTGAGTTACTTTCGACCGTTAACGCGCGATTCCCTGAGCTACCTGTCATTATTATGACCGCGCACTCCGACCTCGATAGCGCTGTGTCTTCTTACAGCCGCGGCGCGTTCGAATATCTCCCTAAACCCTTTGACATCGATGAAGCCGTGGCGATGACCCTCAGGGCTCTCGAGCACTCACGCGAGAAGCAGAATGCGCGCGCGCCCGAGATAACCGAGAAGACACAGGAAATCATAGGCGAAGCGCCCGCCATGCAGGAAGTCTTTCGCGCTATCGGTCGACTCTCGCAGTCGAATATCTCCGTTCTCATCAACGGTGAATCAGGCACAGGCAAGGAGCTTGTTGCACATGCGTTACACCAGCATAGCCCCCGCAGTGCCGACGCTTTTGTGCCACTCAACGTCGCAGCGATACCTAAAGAACTCATCGAATCGGAACTTTTTGGTCACGA
>JAFMKB010000090.1 GCA_017853205.1 Gammaproteobacteria bacterium | reverse complement strand
AGAATTTCGCCAGCATGTGCCGCGCTAAAAAATGCGAGGGTAGCCAACCCCTCGGCAGCGAAGTCAGCGCCGTTGTTATTGGCCTCCAGAATCTCGAAGGTTACGTCGCGCAGTGAGTAGTTGCTGCCTCTAGTCACGTCTTGAAAGTCGACTGAGCTGTCTTCGAGTACGATGCGGCCGATCGAAATATAGCCCTGATCTGCGGTGCCTGTACCGGGTTGATCAAGCGCTGTCGCATCAGATCCTGCCTCGAGGGCGTCAAGCAGTTGCGGCGAGTGCCAAATATTTCTGCCATCAGCCTGGGTGCGCTGGTTAATGTGCACACCGCGGAGCAGTAATTCGTCGACCCGTAAACGATTCTCCGCAAACTCCCAGATATCCACGCTGATTACCGCGCTGCGCGCGGAGGCAAGCTCTTGCGGGTGCTCGGGGTTTTTTAGCCGGAGGTCTTCAACGAAAAACTCGAAACGAGGGAAAAAGCTGAGATCAATATCGCCAGCGACCACAAGTTCATAACCTAAGCTCTCGCTGATTAGTGTCTCGATCGACACTCTAAAGCGATTTTTGCCGACTAATGTTAGCGGTACGGTGAGTAGCGCAGCAACGATAGCAATGACCGCGAAGCTGATACCGAGAATTTTAATCAACCGATTTTTGTTCATTGCGGTGTGAGATTGTCTCAAATGCTCATTAGAGCGCGCGGGCGGAATTAAAGCTCGAGTCTACCGGATTCCCGGTTGTGCTGCATACCATTCGGACAGGCAATCTAGTGACCAAAGTTGGGCGAGGGAATGCAGCTTTCAATAGTTAAGGGCGGGCCCTATAATATGAACCTTGAATCTCTCCAATGCAGCAGCATGAGCACGACTATGAGCGACAATAAACAGCGCCAAGCAAGTATCGAGCGAAACACGAATGAAACGCAGATCAGTGTTTCCGTGAATCTCGATGGCACCGGTAAACTCACTTGTGATACCGGCCTCCCTTTCCTTGACCACATGCTCGATCAGATCGCACGACATGGCCTTATCGACATTGATGTTAAAGCCGTAGGAGACCTGCAAATAGATGCTCACCACACGGTTGAAGATATAGGTATTACCTTAGGTCAGGCGTTCTTCAAAGCGCTCGATAGAACGGGTATTCGTCGCTACGGTCACGCGTATGTGCCACTCGACGAAGCGCTTTCGCGCGTGGTTGTCGATTTTTCCGGCCGACCAGGGCTTGAGTATCACGTCAAATTTGCGAAGGGAACCGTCGGCAACTTTGACGTCGATTTATTCCACGAGTTTTTTCAGGGCTTTGTCAATCACGCCCTCATGACGCTGCACATCGATAATTTACGCGGCAAGAATGCACACCATCAGATCGAGACAATTTTTAAGGCCTTCGGGCGCGCAGTGCGCATGGCTGTTGAACTCGATCCAAGGTCGGTGGGTGTCGTGCCTTCGACTAAGGGTTCGCTTTAGCAGAGCCCTGATTGCGCGCATTCGTTAAGTTCACATTAGGTGACATGCACACTTTTAAGGCAGTTAGGATCTAGGCAATTAGGCGGTTTTTAGTTGGCCTCGAAGCATACTCTATGAACAAAATCGCCGTTATCGACTATGGCATGGGCAATCTTCACTCGGTTGCCAAAGCACTCGAACATGTAGGCGCGCAGCTCGGTCAGCAGACTGAAATTGTCGTTACACCAGATCCCCAGCTCATCGCCGCAGCCGACCGTGTAATTTTCCCCGGCGTTGGCGCTATCCGTGACTGTATGGCCGAAATCAATCGACTAAACGTCGGTCGTATTGTACGTCAAGCAATCGAGACCAAACCTGTTTTCGCGATTTGTGTTGGGATGCAAGCGCTAATGGGCAGGAGCGAGGAAAATGGTGGCGTTGATTGCTTAGGGATCATAGAAGGGCAAGTGCGCTATTTCGGTGACGCCCTCAAAGATGACTTGGGACAGCGCCTCAAGGTTCCGCACATGGGATGGAATGAAGTCGAACAATGCAGAGCCCATCCTCTGTGGAAGGGGGTTCCTGATCGAAGTCGTTTTTATTTTGTACACAGCTACTATGTACCTCACGATGAAGACAGTATTGAGCGCGGCGTAACCGGAATCGCATGCTACGGCAAGGAAATTGCCGCGGTCATTTCACGCCCCAACTTGTTCGCAACGCAGTTTCACCCAGAAAAAAGCCAAGAAGCAGGATTGACGCTGCTGAGAAACTTTTTGCAATGGGATGGGCAGGAATAGCGCTCATTCTCATTTTTAGAGAACAACTACTCGATTTATAAATGCTGCGCCTTTTCAATGCGGCGCTCGGAAGACAAAATGTTAGTTATACCGGCAATAGATCTAAAGGACGGACAGTGCGTAAGGCTAAAGCAAGGACGCATGGAAGATTCTACCGTTTTCTCAGATGACCCTGTAAGTATGGCAGGCATTTGGGCAGCGAAAGGGGCTCGTCGACTGCATATCGTTGACCTGAATGGCGCGTTTGCTGGCACTCCGGTCAATGCAGAAATAGTGCAGGCAATTGCAGCGCGCTACCCTGACTTACCTATTCAGATAGGTGGCGGCATTCGCAGCCTCGAGAGTATTAAGTTCTATCTCGACGCAGGTGTAAGTTACGTCATTATCGGCACCGCCGCTGTTAAAGACCCTGAATTTGTTCGTGCCGCCTGCCTAAAATACCCAGGAAAAATCATCGTTGGTATCGACGCCATCGACGGCATGGTGGCTACCGATGGTTGGGCCGATGTGTCTGAAATACTAGCGACAGATCTGGTGGCGAAATTTGCCGATTATGGCGTCGAAGCGATTGTCTATACCGATATCGCGCGCGACGGCATGATGAAAGGCGTCAATATTGAAGCGACACAGGAGCTCGCACAAGATTCGGCGATTCCCATTATTGCTTCGGGTGGTTTGAGCAAACTCGCCGATGTTGCAGCCATTCGTGAGGCGGCGGATACCGAAACTGGCGCAGGAATTATGGGCGTTATTACTGGGCGTGCTATTTACGAGGGCACTATCGATCTCGCGCTTGCTCAGCAGCTAGCCGACGGCTACCCCGATTTAACGTAAAGAGCGAAACGCAGCTCGTGATTCGAATCAGCAATTAAGGAAGAAACGTGGGCCTCGCTAAGCGCATTATCCCTTGTTTAGACTGTGAAAATGGTCGCGTCGTCAAAGGCGTGCAATTCGTCGACATTCGTGACGCCGGCGATCCTGTCGAAGTCGCCAAGCGTTACTGTGATGCGGGCGCCGACGAGATTACTTTTCTCGACATTACGGCGAGCCACGAAGGCCGCGAGACGACCGTCCATACTGTCGAGGCTATTGCTAGTCAGGTATTTATTCCGCTGACGGTGGGGGGTGGAATTAGAACACTCGAAGATATTCGCGCGATGTTGAACGCGGGAGCAGACAAGGTTGGCATCAATACTGCTGCGGTCACTAATCCCGATTTCGTTCGTGCGGCGGCGGAGCGATTTGGCTCGCAGTGTATAGTGGTGGCAATCGATGCCAAGCGCGTATCTGGTCCCGACGAGGAACCTCGTTGGGAGATCTTCACCCATGGTGGTCGTAACCCAACTGGGCTAGATGCTATCGATTGGGCACGCAAAATGGTCGAGTTCGGCGCGGGTGAAATATTGCTCACGAGTATGGATAAAGATGGGACAAAAAGCGGCTTTGATCTTGCGCTAAACCGTGCGGTAAGCCGAGCGGTGCAAGTGCCAATTATTGCATCTGGAGGCGTTGGATCTCTCGAACATTTGGCCGAAGGTATCTTAGAGGGCGAGGCCGACGCCGTGCTCGCCGCAAGCATATTCCATTTCCAAGAATACACTATCGGCGAGGCGAAGGACTTTATGGCGCAGCGCGGTATTGAAGTCAGGAAAATTTAAAACCGCACGGCATTATTTTTAAGGTGCTAACCCGGCTCTTTTTTCAGCCAGCGGTTTATAAGCGTTGATGCCTTTTAGCACGTTTAGCGCCTCGTTTAACGGGTAATCGTTAACTAAAACTTCCTCTGCAGAAAGTAGTACTTGCGCGAGTTCCGCAGCGCTCAGATCGGACTGACCTTCTTTGCTTTCTGCATCGGCGTCGTCGTTATCGTCAGCATTACCGCTCGCACTGGTTGCGGCCTCTGTTTCGTTTCCGTTCTCCAAGTGACCCGCAAGGTCTGATTCTTTGTACTGCGTCACGCTGCGTGAGCGACGAGTGACAAATGCTTCTTCGACTTCGATGTCTGGGATAATTCCTTGTGCCTGAATCGAACGGCCGCTAGGGGTGTAGTAGAGCGAGGTTGTGAGTTTTATCGCCTTGTCGGCTGCGAGAGGAAGTACAGTTTGGACCGAGCCTTTGCCGAAGCTATCGGTACCCATAATAAGCGCGCGGCCATGATCTTGAAGCGCTCCAGCAACTATTTCGCTTGCTGACGCCGAGCCATTGTTGATGAGTACGACGAGCGGAGTCTCGGGTGCAATCGTTTGCATCGAAGCCGAGTAACTGGAGCGAGAGTCCTCGAGGCGGCCCTTGGTTGAAACGATGTCGCCGCTATCGATGAAGGCATCGACGACGCTCACTGATGCTTGTAGAACCCCGCCGGGGTTATTGCGAAGATCGAGCACAAGGCCTTTCAACGAATCTTCTTCGCTAAGCAGTTCCTGTAGTTCTTTGGCAAATTCTTCGCCCGTATTGCCGCGGAATTGAGATATGCGCAAATACGCATAGCCGGGCTCTAGCATTCTGCTGCGAACGCTCGAAATTTCGATGATCTCTCGTGTCAGCGTGATGTCGAAGGGCTCTTCCCCTTCGCGTGCAATAGTAATTGATACTTGCGATCCAGGCTCCCCGCGCATCATCCTCGCCGCGTCGTCGGGCTGCATCTCGCGAATGGGCTTATTGTCGATTTCGATAATGAGGTCGCCGGCTAACACGCCGGCTCGGTCTGCGGGCGAGCCGTCTATTGGCGCAACGACCAAGATATAGCCATCGCGACGGCTCACCTCGACACCTAAGCCGCCGAACTGACCGGTCGTAGTGTCTTGAAGGGACTCGAACTCGTTACCCGCCATGTACGCAGAATGTGGGTCGAGGCCCGACAGCATGCCTTGAATCGCATATTCGAGTAACGTTTCGTCATCTATCTCTTCAACATAGGCGCGGCGGATATGATCGAGCGCTTGGGTAAACATGCGTACCTCGTTGAGAGGCAGGGGCAGGGTGTCTGCGCTTTCTTGCGCTGCCGTAGGCAGGGCAAATAGGAGCGATGCAACGGATACGCTGACATAGCGAGCAGCAAACAAGAGTGAGCGGCGAATAGCTGGCCTGTAAAATGGATGGTTTATCATCTTTACGCTGATTCCATGGTTATCCTCTCAGGTGAAGAGGGTTGATCAAAAGGACT
>JAFMKB010000089.1 GCA_017853205.1 Gammaproteobacteria bacterium | reverse complement strand
GGCAGTTCATCCATGATGAAACTTCTGGGTGACTATCAATTTATCAACAGGCGCCGGTGAGAAGCTGCTATGCCCTTACTCAAACCCCTCCTCCAATATCCGAGGGGTAATGAATATAAGCAGTTCGGTTCGCCGACTGGAGCGCTCAGTGCGCTTGAATAAACGTCCGAGGTAGGGAATGTCTCCTAGAACTGGGGTTTTCGATTCAGATGTCGCAGTCTCCTCGCGAAAAACCCCGCCCAGCACAATCGTTTCCCCGTTGTCGACCAGCGCTCTCGTGGTCACCTGATTCGTATTAATAGCCGGAATAGCGCCAGTTCCTGGTGCAACCGAGTCTTGCCGAATATCAAGCTGCATGTTGATACGCCCGTCGGGTGTGATTTGCGGGGTGACCTCAAGCGATAGCACCGCCTCTTCGAACTCGGTAGTTGAGCCACCAGCCGTACCACCCGCTTGCGACTGATAGGGTATGCGAACACCCGACTGGATGAGCGCAGGCATTTTATCTTGTGTCGTGACTTTAGGCCGAGCGATGACCTCACCATTGCCGCTACTCTCGAGTGCCGAAAGCTCTAGCTCGATCAGTTCGCTATTGCGCGCGTAGCCAATAGCGAAACTCGACGCGCCCGGCAAAGCAACACCAAAGTCTACGTTAAGTGCTTGCGGAAAGGAGACAACAGAGCGAGGGATTGGCACCGAGGCTCGGGCCAACGCTGCAATCGCGGGAATCAGCTCAGGATCCGTATCACTCTGCAGCGCATCAAGTCTAGCCGCCTCGCCTGCTATCGCTGCCTGCGCCCGCGCATCAGACGCAGCATAATCGGCGACGAGGAGATCGGTTGTTGTTTCCTGCGATCCACCTACCCTTGCGTTTCCGACGTGACCGCCCAGACCCCACCTAACCCCGAGCTCACGACCAAAGCTGGTCTCGACATTCACGATGCGCGCCTCGATTAGCACCTGCCTCACGGCGATATCTAGTGTCGCCAGCATCTTTCTGACTTCTTCCAACTTTTCGGCGATATCTCTTACGATGATGATATTAGTGCGCGTATCAACCGACGCCGATCCTCTTGGCGAAAGTAGCCCCTGATTGATCCTAGGAGCGACGCCGCTCTGAGTGGGAACCGCAACTCGGCCACTTTCAGCGCCGACTCCCACGAGCAGCTGCATAATATCGAGTGCGTTGGCATAATTTATTTGTAGATACTCGGTAACTAATGGCGCCAAGGCTTCGGCCTGTTCGGCCGCTTGAACGTCAAGTAAGTCTTGCTCTGCGAGTTCCTCCGTTGGCGCCACGTAAAGCACATTCCCCTCTAAGCGCCCGCTCAAACGCTTCATCCTTAGCACTAAAGCCAGAGCCTGATCCCATGGCACATCCTCGATGTCGATCGTGATCTCGCCGTCTACCGCATCACTCGCGATAAGATTGAATCCATAGAAGTTCGCAAGCTGAAAGAGGGCGCGTCTCACTGGCACACTCTGAAAAGACAGCCCAGTCACTTTTCCAGTGTACTGAGAAAGGTCTTGAGTGTGACCTTGCAAAGTCAGCTCCGGCTCGCGCGCGCTCACACTCACTATATAACGAGCGCCTAGCTGATAAGCGAGAAATTCAGAATCGCCTGTCGCGCGTATGCGCAGATTCAGACCCTCGCGGGTTGCCGATGAATCGAATCCAGTCACGGCGGTTCCGAAAGAAGAAGCATCGAAGCGTCGCTGCCATTCTTCAGGAACCACGACACCGCTCATATCTAGCACAATATCCCCCGCCGAACCGAGCCGATTAATTGTTGTTGAAGCGCCCAGCGCAGCAATATCCTCGGCAAGAGCAATGACGATAAGCGCCTCGCCGCTCGCACCTCGCTCAAACGTGATTGACTCTATTAAGTTGTTCTCACGCAGCTGCTGTGCCGCTGCATCGAAGGAAGCGCCTGTCTTTAGCGTTATAAGCACAGAGTCATTCGCAACAATGATCTGGTGATTCATTTGCTGACTTAAAGTTACTATCAGTCGACTGCGCTCCTCCGCGCCTATCACCTCGATGCTGCTTACTCCTCGCGCTTGGGCTGAATGAGTTGCCTTCGCGATATCAGCGGTCAGCGGCACGCTCGAGGTAGCGTAAAGATCGACGACAAGTTGATCCGGCGAGTGCAGAGAAAAACTTTCGACCGGCGGCGGTGGCCCATCGAAAAACAACTGCAATTCGACACCGTCATTTAAAACGGTAGCCTCTATCCCGGAAAGCAGCGATTGTTGAACCACCTGCGCGGATGCGATTACAGGCGCAAGAGCCACGAGGAAACAAAACACTCCGACCTGCGTCGTCATTCGTCTCCACGCGGTTCTTCTTTGCATCAACATTTTATCTGCCTTGTCGGTGATTTTTTTTGCACTACCACTACCAATCGGACAATCCTAACGCGCATAAGCATCACGCTTTCGCATCGTTAAACTCTGCGGACGTTCAATCCATCCATCATCGCCGCTCGGCACAATCTCCAAAAGATCGATACCTTCGCGCTGCACCCGCCACACTCTGCCATGGTTTAAACCCATATAATTGCCCAAACCTACTCTGAAAATTTCGCCTTCAGGGTTTTCAATCAGCGCGAAGAATTCATCTCCCAGCGATAGAAATCCAACCATACTTAAATCGCTGAACGACGAAAATTCTAGGGCTTCTTTTGTGCGTGAAAAATCGGGCGCAACGCCGGTGATAATTGGCAGTGACGCCTCATGGGCTGGAGGCCGTTCGAAGGGACTTCGCAGCCCCGCCGCGCTGTAAACGAATCGTTTTACTACGGGTGCCTCGGGTGCTTCTTCTAAATGTTGTGGGGCGCGCTCAAAAGTTTCCCGGATAAACAATTCTAACTCTTCCCGACTTGTTGGCTGGGAGCAGGCAGTCGCAGACAACATGGCCCCGGCGAATGCTATCTGTACGACTTCTTTAGCCACCCACTTAGAGAGGACCACTGTTCAACTCCGTTTGTGTCTCTGACTGCCCCTCCGACTCTCGCTCCAAGGCGAAAATAAACTCTTCGTCATAGCGATAGGTTCGCGCGAGTAATTTCATTTCTTGTGTCCTCTCACTACCCGACTCGATTTGGAAATCATGCAGGGTCACGACTCTTCCTAGATTAGCAACGCCGCTGACGAACATCCCAAAATCGTGATAACTGCCGACAAGTTCGATCTCAATTGGCAGCTCATAAAAGAATTCGCGCGCGGTCTCCTCCTGCAGTTGAATCCGTCTAAATTCGAGGCCGCTACCGAGGCCCGTCGCCGAAATATTGTCGACAAGACTTGGCACCTCAGCTGACGACGGTAATTGCCGCAAAAGTGTCTTAAAAGCTGAATCGAGTGCCTGAATCTGACCCTGCATGGCGCTGAGTTGAGAGGCTTCCATCGCTTTGAGACTAAACTCGCCGCGCAACTGCCACTCGCGTGCCTGCGCGTTTACAACTTTCAGATGTGTCGCAGAAAGGAAAAAGAAGTACCCAATCGCAACGACAAGCAGTGCAATCATAATGAGTAAGAACTGACGAGCCGCCGGAGGCCATTCGACAATCACATCGAGATCTGCAAGATCGGCGACGCCAAAATCCGAAAAGTCAGGCAGTATTGACTGCATACGGGTGGGGGATGGGGGAATTGGTCTCCCAACCTTGGGCCTCTTAACCATCGTGCTCGCCCTCCTCAATCGAGATTGCGAGTGCATGGCCTTCCCTCGCTTTCGCGAGCTCCACTGTCAGATTAAACACAAATCGACTAGCGTCTTCGGCAGCCTCAGAAACCTGCGCCTCGATGTCATTGAGGTCGGCGTAACGAAATTCCTCAGAGCTTTCTAATCGCCGCATTAGCTCTGTAACTCCGGCATAAGAGTCCGACACCCCCACTATAATTATGACGTCGTCAGCGCGTTCCAGTGTTAAAAAATAGACCTCGTTTGGCAGGCTTTTCGCGAGTTCATCGAGTGCCCTGACAACCGTTGCGCGTTCTTTCTGAAGATCCGCAATTATGCGCATTCGATCTCGGACAGCGACCTGTCGTTCGCGCAGCGTCCCAACCTCGGAGACGCGTGAATCTAAGTCGACTAGCTGTTGCTCCAGGACCCGATTGATCAAAATCTGCTGCGCCAATTGCTGAGCAAGAAACTCACTGGTCGCAAATACGACAATCGCTGCGATCATCACAGAGAGTAAAATTTGGCTTATAAAAGTCCTTTTTATCGCGTCGTGGCGACGCTCGCGCCAAGGAAGCAAATTTATTTGCATCATGTCGAAGCTTCTCTCATTGCTAGACCGCAGGCTACCATTAACAGTGGGGCGTCCTGATTAACGGCGATTGGATCCACGCCTTCGCCCAATGCCATTCGCCTAAAGGGGTTTGCGCTCTTCACCTCGCACAAAAGTGAATCAGCCATCTCGTTAATTAAGCCCGCTTCTATTACGCCACTCACAAGGGCGCCCTCGCCTCCTAAATAGGCGAGGGAGAGTTCGCCCTCAACCTCATCGCTTGGCAGCTGACTTAGAGCGGTGCGTACTTGGTTAGCAGTTTCATTCGCGACGTCTCTGTAATGCCCGAGTCGCCCACTGCCAATGGCGGTTGTTACCTCAACTCTGGTTTCTTCTCTGGCCTCGAATTTGACTTTGAATTGGTCTCTGAATTGATCTTTGAATTGCTCTTTAAGATAGGAGTCAAAGTCAATTTTTTCATGGCCCCACTCTCGATGGAGTTTGTGCCTTCCGTTATGGAAAAGGTGCACGCAGGAGTGGCCCGACTCGAGCAGTATGAGAGCAACGACGCCGAGTGATTGGCCCGTGGCTACTTGCAAGGGCAAACGAGTGCTTTGCATCAGTGCGCGCTCCAGCGCAAACGAGTCGAGGTCAACTGCATCGAGTCGAATCCCTGCCTGCTCTGCTATCCTCACTATGGGATCAAGCACATCAGCCTTACAGGCGACTAAAAGCATTTTTTGGTGAGCGATCGCGTGCGTACTCAACTCCTGTGGCACGAGCGAGGGAGCAATTAGGTGAGAGGCAACGCCTGATGGGTTCGATTCAACAACCGCATAGTCGAGATAAACCTCATCTAGCGCATAGGGCAGTGCGCTGTCGGCCTCGGCAAGCATCCTGTCGTCGATTTCTCGCCGAGAGAGGGTGGCGTCGAGCATCGCGCTCTTGGTGAAAGCCGAGCTCGATTTTATGGCCAAGGACACCCGCTGCCCCTTCACTCCCATGCTTTTCACTACGTGCCCAAGGCACTGAGCAATATCCTGGATATCGCCTAGTGAGCCTAGTTCGGCAATACAAACCCCCTCGACTCGATGTTGACCGTCTCGTTTACTCAGGCTCACTAGTCGCACCTGTGTGTCCGTAAACTCTACTCCGACTTGGTACTGGCGTCGGCGCGTCCCAAATAGCTCGCTCAGAATACGTCTCATTTTTTGAACCTTTACCTATTTGCTCTACCGCATTATTTCAAAATGTTTCAAAAATACCACTTAGCTAACATCGGCCTAAAATCACTCTTCGCGAGCGCTTGATGAAAAATCCCAGAAACGACGACCGCCTGTGCAAGTGCT